>DAISIS010000594.1:0-3451 GCA_036821925.1 Pirellulaceae bacterium | reverse complement strand
AGGGCAAAGCTGTGGGCATTCGCGCCGCGGTCCAGCAGCAGATCGGGCTGCCCCCCAGCCAGGTCCTGATCTCGGCCACGCACTCGCATTCGACCCCCTCGGTGCTGAGCGTGCTGGGCAGCGGCCAGAATGACGACTACGCGGTGTATCTCGCCCAGCGCATTGCCGAAGGGATCGTCACAGCCCACAGCCGGCTCACCCCCGCCCGCATCGGCTGGGCCGTGGGCTCAGATCCACGGAACGTCTTCTGCCGCCGATTCATCATGAAGCCCGGCACCGCCGCCACCAATCCGTTCAGCGGGACGACGAACGATCGTGCACAGATGAATCCCGGCTACCAGAATCCGGATGCGATCACGCGGACAGGGCCGGTGGATACGGACGTGTCGGTCCTGTCGGTACAGACGCGCGACGGCAAACCGCTGGCGGTGCTCGGCAACTACTCCACGCACTATGCGGGCGCCCCGGAACTGTCGGCCGACTATTTCGGCGTGTTCACCCGCCGCATCGGCCAACTCATCGGCGCCACCGGCACGGCGCCGGAGTTTGTCGGCATCATGACCAACGGCACCAGCGGCGACGCCAACTGCTGCGACTTCGTCAACCCGGCGCGCGAATTCGACTATCGAACGGTGGGTGAGGACGTTGCACAGGCGGCCTGGGCGGCGTACCAGCAGATTGCGTATCAGGACTGGGTGCCGCTGGCCACAGCCTGCGAGACGCTGCAACTGGGCGTCCGCAAGCCGACCGCCGAGGAGGTCGCGCAGGCCAAGGAACTCCTGACACAGATGGGGGACCGGCTGCCGGCGTCCATCCCGGAGGTCTACGCGCAGGAGACCGTGCTGCTGGCCGATTGGCCGGACACCAAGCCGGTGCCCATCCAGGTGATCCGGATCGGTTCCCTGGGTATCGTGGCGCTGCCCTGTGAGGCGTACGGCAGCACGGGGCTGGCCATCAAACAAGAGAGTCCGTTCGCGACGACGTTCACGATTGACCTGGCCAACGCGTATTGCGGCTACCTGCCCCCCCCCGACCAGTTCCTGTTGGGCGGCTACACCACCTGGCGCGCGCGGAGCAGCTATCTCGAGGTGCAGGCCGAGCCGAAGATCCGCGCCACGGTCCTGTCCCTGCTCGCACAGGTCCGGGAGTAGCCCGCCCCGGAACACCCCATGGCGCACGATTTCATCGTCACAACGGCCTTTGGTCTGGAAGCCGTGACGCGGCGCGAGCTGGCCGAGCTCGGCTATGCGGGGCAGGTGATTGCGCCCGGCTGGATCCGGTTCGCCGGCGAGCTTGCGGCCGTCTGCCGCGCCAACGTGTGGCTCCGCACCGCCAACCGCGTGCTGGTCCAGGTCGCGACCTTCCCGGCCGCTGATTTCGACACACTGTTCGACACGACGCGGGCCCTGGCGTGGCACGCGTGGGTGCCGGCCGACGGAGCGATTCCCGTGGCCGGTCGGTCGATCAAGTCACAGCTGTCGAGCGTGCCGGCGTGTCAGCGCACGGTGAAGAAGGCGATCGTGGAGAGTCTCCGTCAAGCGTATCGGACCAGCGAGTTGCCGGAGACCGGCGCGGTGTACAAGATTGAAGTGGCGATCCTGAACAACCAGGTCACACTCACCCTCGACACGACCGGGCCCAGTCTGCACCGACGCAGTTACCGCCCGAGCGAGGCCCGCACGCCACTCCGGGAGACCCTGGCAGCGGCACTGGTCTTGTTGAGTTTCTGGGAGCGTGACCGGCCGCTGATCGATCCGTTCTGCGGCAGCGGCACGATCCCGATCGAGGCCGCGTGGATCGCCCGCCGGATGGCCCCCGGCCTCCAGCGCGCATTCGCCGCGGAGGCGTGGCCGAATTTCCCGGCGCAGCTCTGGCAGGAGGCGCGCTGTGAAGCGCGCGACATGGCCCTGCCCCCCTTCCCCCACCGGCTGCTCGGCACCGATACGCGGCCGCTGCTGCTCGATCTGGCCCGCCGCAACGCCGAACAGGCCGGCGTCGCCGACCAGCTCCACTTCCAGCAGCGTCCCTTCCAGGAACTGACCAGCAAACGCACGCACGGATGCGTGATCACCAGCCTGCCGGACGAACTGGGGCAGGGCGACTGGCGGAACCTCACTCCACTCTACCAGCAGCTTCCCGAGGTCCTCCGCCGGCTCCCGACCTGGTCGCATTTCATCCTGACCGGCTATCCGCGTTTCGAAACGCTGCTCCAGAAGACAGCCGATCGCCGCCGCAAGCTCTACAACGGGCGGCTGGAATGCACCTACTACCAGTTCCACGGTCCGCCGCCGCGGCCGGCTGATACCCCTGCTGCTGCGGAGCGACCGGAGCGGCCGCTGGTGCCGGTCTTCGGCGGACTGACCGCCAAGGCGCACGCACAGGCCGCCCTCTTCAGCAGTCGGCTAGCGAAGGTCGCGCGGCACCTGCGGCGCTGGCCCACTCGCCAGGGCATCACCTGTTACCGGCTCTACGAACGCGACATCCCCGAGATCCCGCTCGTCGTCGACCGCTATGAAGACCATCTGCACATCGCGGAGTACGAGCGCCCGCACGAGCGCGATCTGGCGCAGCACGCCGATTGGCTCGACCTGATGGCCCACACGGCCGCCACAGCACTGCAGGTGGAGCGCCACCATGTGTTCCTGAAACGCCGGCAACGGCAGCGGGGCACCGCACAGCACGCGCACCTGGCGGACGCCCAGTATGAACTCACCGTCCGGGAGGGCGGCCTGCAGTTCATCGTGAACCTGTCGGACTACGTCGACACCGGCCTGTTCCTGGACCACCGCATCACGCGGTCACTGGTCCGCGACCAGGCGCACGGTGCGCGGGTACTCAACCTGTTCGGTTACACAGGTGCGTTCTCGGTGTATGCCACCAGCGGCGGCGCGGCCGAGACCGTGACGGTCGACTGGTCGCGCACCTACCTCGACTGGGCCCAGCGCAACATGCAGCTCAACCAGTTCACCGGCCGCCACCACGTGTTTGTGTGCGAGGATGCGCTGGAGTACCTGCGGCGACTGCCACAGAGTACACAGTTCGACCTGGCCGTCGTGGACCCTCCCACATTCTCCAACAGCAAACGCACCGAAGCCGTCTGGGACGTGCAACGGGACTACGTCGAGGTGCTCAACCGCCTGCTGCCGCACCTCGTGCCCGGTGGCACCGTGTTCTTCTCCACGAACTTCCGACGCTTCAAGCTCGACCCGGCCTCGATCCCGGCCGCCTCCCTCGTCGAGATCAGTCGGCAGACCGTCCCGCCCGATTTCCGCAACCGGCGCATCCACCGCTGTTGGCGGATTGTGGCGGGCTGAGCTTTCCGGATTCGGGGGAGGGGGTGCAGGTTGCCGGACCACCTGCCGGGGGTTAGGATGGTCGCGAGCACGCGCTGCGTGCGACCGGGATCAGTCAGAACCAGCAGGTGTCTCCTGCAGCGATGAGGTGTGTTATG
>DAISIS010000593.1:0-3458 GCA_036821925.1 Pirellulaceae bacterium | reverse complement strand
CCCCCCCCGCCCCGCCCACCCGCCCACCGCCGCCCGGATCCCGTGTTGCCGCGGCGTTGGACTATATTGGATGGGGGGCGTCCGCGCGGGGCACCGGCGGAGACCCCGCAGGCCGAGTGGATCCATACGACGATGAGAATCAGCACGATTCCCCACATCTACCGCAATGTCCGGCGCTGGACGGAGATCCTCTCGGTGCTGAGCAAATACGGCCTGGCCGACTGGCTGAGCCGGCTGAACATCGACATGTTCAAGACGCAGCTCAAGGGGAGTCAAGGTGAAGCGCTGGCGCTGCAGACGCCGGAACGGCGCATTCGCCTCGCGCTGACCGAACTCGGACCGACGTACATCAAGCTGGGGCAGCTGCTGAGCACGCGTCCGGATCTCGTCGGCGTCTCGCTGGCCGAAGAACTCAAGCAGCTGCGGGACGACGTGCCGGCCGATGATCCGGCGGCCGTGCAGCGGACGATCGAAATCGAGTTGGGTCAGCCGGCTCACGAGTTGTTTGCCGAGTTCGAGGATGTGCCGGTGGCGTCGGCGTCGATCGGCCAGGTGCACCGCGCGCGTCTGAAGTCGGGCGAGCAGGTCGCGGTGAAGATTCAGCATGCGGGCATCGAGAAGATCGTCCGTGAAGACCTCGATGTGCTGGCCGGCCTGGCATTGCTGGCCGAACGCATCCCCGAGTTCGCGCCGTATCGTCCGCGCGAAACGGTCGCGGAAATCGCCCGCATGCTGCGCCGGGAGCTGGATTTCGGACGCGAAGAACGGAACCTGCAGCAGTTCACGCTGCTGTTCGAACACGACGCGACCATCTGTATTCCCCAGCCCTTCACCGAACTCTGCACTTCACGCGTGCTGACAATGGAGTGGATCGACGGCGTGAAGATGGTCAATCGGGATCAACTGGTGGCCGCTGGCTTTGACCTGGACGAGATCGCGCGGCGCGGAGCGCAGCTCTACCTGCAGATGATCTTCAGCAACGGCTATTACCACGCCGATCCGCATCCGGGCAACATCGCGATTCTGCCCGGCAACGTGATCGCCTTGCTGGACTTCGGCATGGTCGGACGCATCCAGGAACGGCTGCGGGAGGACATCGAGGAGATGCTGCTGGCCATCGTCCAGAACGACGTGGCACTGCTCACGTCGCTCATCAAACGAGTCGGTGCGGTCCCGGCAGACCTCGATGAAGCCGGACTGGCCGCCGACGTCGCGGACTTCGTCGGCACCTACTCCACGCAGGCGCTGAGCAAATTCGATCTGGCCGGGGCGCTGACCGACATGACCGAGATCGTGCGGCGCAACCGCATCATCCTCCCGCCACAGGCCGCCATGCTCATCAAGGTGCTCGTCACGCTCGAAGGCACCACGCGGATGCTCAGCCCGCAGTTCAGCCTGATGGAGGTCATGCAGCCGTTTCATCGCCGGATGCTGCTCGAACGACTTTCGCCCACCCGGCAATGGCGGAAATTCCGCCGCCTCCGGCTGGAACTCGAACAGCTGATCGAGGTGCTCCCCCGCCGCCTCATCGATATCCTCGAACAGGTCCAGACCGGCACGTTCGATGTCCACCTCGACCACCGCGGACTGGGACCCTCTGTCAACCGCCTCGTGCTGGGCATGCTCGCCAGCGCCCTGTTCCTGGGCTCCGCGCTGCTGCTCAGCCGGGAGGTTCCCCCCCTGCTCTTCCCCACCACCAGCTTCCTCGGGCTGCACAAACTGTCCCTCTTCGGACTCTCGGGCTGCTTCGTCGCCGTCCTGCTCGGGCTCCGACTGCTGCGCGCGATCGGCAAGTCCGGACATCTGGATCAGCGCGATTAGCCGCCTGGCCGCCAGCGAGCGTGAGGCGGCTGGCCCGGGCGAGACGTTCACGCAAGCGGGGCCTGCATGGCCGCGCCGGCGTCAGCCATCTGCGGCGGCGGCACACACGCACAAGACGCCGCCGGCGCCGCAAACTGCGCGAGCAACAACTCGAGACGCGCATTGAGCTGGTCGATCTGCTCCAACAGCTCGTCCTGCCGCGCGTCGAGCTCGTCAAGCAGCGAATAATGCGTGCTTATCTCCAGCGCCATGGCTGCCAGTCCCTGTGCCTTGCGGGTAGGACGAACGGCCTGTCCGTCCGAGTTGCCTATGCCTCTGCGGGTGGGTTTGCGCGCAGCTGGCTGTCCGTTGTAAGCGGAGAATCGGCCGGTCCGCGACCGATCATTAGGGATAGCGGATGAGGTCCGGTTAGGTGGACCAGGTGGTCGTGGCAAGCCGCTGCGGCGCGCCTGGCGTCACCGCTGGACAGTGGCGTCACCGCTGGACAGTGGCCGACGGCGTAGAGTAAACTACGGGGCCAATTATTTCATTGCCGGGATATCCAACTTGTTTGTCTGTCGTCTGACCCCCAATAAGGAGACACAATGGTTCGACTGATTGTGAGGGACCGCGAAACGATTCAAGAGGCGGTGCGCCGCTTCCGAAAGCTCGTCGAGCGGAGCGGCATAAAGAAAGAGATGCGGCGTCGCGAGTATTACGAGAAGCCGAGCGAGATCAAGCGTCGTGCGCGTCTGCGCGCGGAACGACGTTCCCGTCGCATGCGGTTGCTTTCCCGATAAGAAAGTTTCTTTGCTCCGCGGCTGGAACTCTCCCCTGAGTGACCCCCAGGAACCGATTGCGGTGCAGATCCCGCGCGCCGCGCGCGTTCCCCGCCGAATCCGTCAGGCGTTGATTCGTCGTGCGTGCGGTGAATTGACCGACGAGGTAGTGTCATGCAGATGCTGGTGTGGAGGGTGGGGTGGTGTGCGCTCTGGATGGTGCTGTGGTGGCCGCACGCCCGGGCCGCTGCGCAACCAGTAACGCGCGCGATGCTGGACCAGTCGCTGGCTCTGGGGCGCCAGTTTCTGTTGGCCAGCCAGTTGCCGACCGGTCTGTTTCGCTACAACGTGCATGTCCTGACGGGTGAGGTCGCGGCGGAGGAGAATGCCGTGCGGCAGGCCGGCGCGCTCTGGGGGCTGGCGCTGATTCACCAGGATCAGCCGTCGGCTGAGACGCGCGAGGCCGTGTTGCGGGGGCTGGCCTTTTTCGCCCAGCATTCGCAGCTCACGCCCGAGGGGGGGCGGTACATTCGGTTTCCTCACGACAGTTCGGGCGACAGCGGCGTCGTGGCGCTCACGACCTTGACGCTGATCGATTTCCTGCGTGCCGAGCCGGCCGCCGAGCATGCGGCGCTGCGGCAACAGTTGGCTGAGTACCTCCGGTTCCTGCAGAGCCTGGAACGGCCGGACCATCGTTTTTGTGGGCAGTACTTGGCGCTCACGTCGGGGCGCGGGTGGGGCGAGCCCTCGCCGTACTTCGACGGCGAGATTCTGCTGGCCCTGGTCAAGGCCGCCCGGCATCTGCAGCGCGACGATCTGCAGCCGCTCGTACTGCGCGCCGCCGAGGCCACCTCGGCAGCCTATGCGGGCGATGCGCTC
>DAISIS010000592.1:0-3467 GCA_036821925.1 Pirellulaceae bacterium | reverse complement strand
CGCTATCAGCAGAACTGGCGGTGGGCGTTCGATCCGATTGCGCTGCGGATTGGTGTGGGGCCGCAGCAGGTGTCTGCAGACCTGACCATCATGCCGTTGATCTGGGGCACGGAGTATCGCCAGCTGATCTCCGTCTCGCAGGGCGCTGCGCTGGCGGCCGATGCCGGCGACCCGCACGATGCGCTGGTGCACGCCGTGCTGGCGCTCAACCCGCAATCCGAAACGCTGCGGCGGCAGGCGAACTTCGTGCAGATGATGACCGGCGGCGCGCAGCTGGACCCGTTGGGTTGGCTGGGTTCGTCCGTTGCGGCGTACCTCGACGACGGTCCGTTCTGGGAGGATCTGGCGCAGGTTGAGCCGGACCAGCGCGAGGCGTTCCTGGAAGAGCACGGGTGGCGCATGCCGCTGGCAGTGCGCGCCGAGGTGTCCAGCGGCCTGAAGCTGACCGCGTTCCTGGCGGCCGCGCGCGGGTTCCTCGAACAGGTGGCGCCCGGCATGCTCCACTGGGAATCGCTGACGTACCACGAGCAGCCGTACGTGCGGATCACGCCGACGTCGCGCGCTGTCGGCCAGTCCGAAGAGATGCGGAATCTGGCGATCTGCTACAGCGCCTCCGGCCAGTCCCTGGTGGTGTCGCTCAGCGAGGAGGTGGTGAAACGGGCCATCGATCGGGAAACGGAGCGTAGGCAGCGCGCGGCGGCGGGGCAGGAGCCGCCGCAGCCGGCGCGGGCGTGGCTCGGATCGAACCTGGCGCTGCAGGTCGACCAGAAGGCGCTGCAGGTGCTCTCTACCCTGGGCCGCCAGGAATACCAGACGCTGATGCAGACGCGGGCCTGGAGTAACCTGCCGATTCTCAATGTGTGGAAGCACCGCTATCCCGACCAGGATCCGGTCGACCTGCACGAGCGTTACTGGCACACGGCGCTGGTCTGTCCGGGTGGCGGCCAGTATGTCTGGAACGAGCAGTGGCAGACGATGGAATCGACTGTCTACGGATGCCCGGCTGCGCCCCGCGAAGGTCCGATTGCGGCGGCCGCGCTGTCAGCCGTCAAACGCGGCAGCTTTGGCGTCACGTTCGAGGAGCAGGGGCTGCGCGCGCGGGTGGTGCTCGACCGCTGAACGCGCGCTCGGCGCGGAGTCAGCCGGACGCGGAGGACGGACTGGGATGTCGATCCTCCGCGGGCCGGGCGACGGCCTCTGAGGCGCTCTGCGGGCCGCCTTTCGGTGAAGGGCATTTTTGATACGATAGCGGCATGAGCTATGACTTCACGGTGCCGCAATCGGGAGACGACGAGCGTCAGGCGCGGGAGCTGAGTTTGCGCCACACGCGGCCGCCGACGCAGATACCGGGTTACGATCTGACGCGTTTTCTCGGGTCGGGTGCGTACGGCGAGGTGTGGATCGGGCTGGATCGCAACACCGGGCGGCAGGTCGCCGTGAAGTTCTACCAGCATCGTGGCGGCGTGGACTGGACCCTGCTGTCGCGCGAGGTCGAGAAGCTCGTGCTGCTGTCCACCGACCGCTACGTCGTCCAGCTGCTGGACGTCGGCTGGGAAGCCGATCCCCCCTTCTACGTGATGGAATACATCGAGAGCGGCTCGCTCGAGCAGCTGATTCAGAAGAATGACGGGCGGACGGTCGAACAGATCGTGGAGCTGTTCCGGGAGATTGTGATCGGGCTCAATCACGCCCATGCCAAGGGGATCCTGCACTGCGACCTCAAGCCGGCCAACGTCCTGCTGGACCAGGACGCCAAGCCACGGCTGGCCGACTTCGGTCAGTCCCGGCTGACGCACGAGCAGACCCCGTCGCTCGGTACGCTGTTCTACATGGCGCCGGAACAGGCGGATCTGAAGGCGGTGCCCGACGCACGCTGGGATGTGTATGCGCTGGGCGCCATCCTCTACTGCATGCTGGTGGGCAAGCCGCCGCATCTGCACGATGAGTTGTTGCGGCGGATTGAATCGGCGACCGATCTGCCCACGCGTCTGCGGGTGTACCGCCAGTGGATTGTCAGCCAGAAAGCGCCGGACGAACACCGCAAGGTGGCGGGTGTGGACCGCGCGCTGGCCGGCATCGTCGACCGCTGCCTGGCCCCCCGTCCGTCGAAGCGGTTCGCCAACGTGCAGGAGGTGCTCGATGCGCTGCGGGCACGCGACCAGGCGCGTGCGCGCCGCCCCCTGCTGCTGCTCGGCGGACTCGGGCCGCTGCTGCTGCTGGCCGTGATGTCCTACGGCGGGTACACGATCTATCGCAGTGCGCTCGAGGAGTCGGAGAAGACGGTGATCCAGGGGGCGTATAACAGCAACGCGATTGCGGCCCGCTGGGTGGCCGACGGCGTGGCGACGGAAGTCGAGCGGTATTACCGCGCGGTGGACCAGGTGGCGCGCGACGCGGAACTGCGGCAGCGGATTGCGGAGACCACCGCCGCGCTGCCGCAACTGCTCAGCCGGCTGGCGGATCCGCAGCTGTCGGAGGCCGAGCTGCGGACGTTGCGGAGCGAGTTTGAACGCCACCCGGCGCGCCAGCAGCTCCAGCAGAAGATGACGTTGCTCATGGACGACCCCAAGCTGCCGGAAGTCGCCAGCTGGTTCGTCTGCGACGAGCGCGGGACACACCTGGCGGGCGAGTTCCGGCCGGTCACGCGGTCGACGGTCGGCGTCAATTTCGCCAGCCGCACGTACTGCTACGGCGGCCTGCGCGATCTGCCGGACCGCAAAGCGCGCCCCATGCCCGCCGCCCACGTGACGCAGACCAGCCTGTCGGCCCCGTTCTTCAGCCGCGCCACCCAACGCTGGAAGATCGCCGTGTCGACGCCGCTGTACCGCGCCGACGACCCGCAGCAGCTGCTGGCCGTGCTGGTGCTCACACGCGATGTCGGCGACTTCATGAGCTTCCAGGCCACCGACACCCGCTTCGCCGTGCTGGTCGATGGGCGGGATAACGGATACCGGGGCATGGTGCTGGACCACCCGTGGCTCACGAAAAGCTACAGCACGCAGGTCGGGCTGAGCGACGTCGACAAGTATCGCATCGCCTTCGAATCGATCACGCCCGATCACTGCGAGCATGAGGATCCGCTGGACCGCTCGGACAGCCAGGCCCGCGGCCGCAAGTGGATTGCCGCTGTGGCACCGGTCAGTATCCGCAACGGGTATCGCAGCAAGGCGATCGTCGACACCGGCCTGATGGTGCTGATCCAGGAGGACAAGGACACGGCCACCGAACCGGTGCAGGACCTGGGGCACACCCTGGCGGTCAAAGGTATCCAGGCGATCGCCGGCTTCTTCCTGGTGGTGGGGCTGCTGTGGTGCTTCGTCCTGCGGGTGCAAGGGGGGCGGCACTGGTGGCGACGCCCCCCATTCACGCCGGGCTCATCCCTCGCCACTCCGACGCCGGCCCATACGCGCTCCACGGCCGTCGAACGCGGCGCCGAAGCCCGCAAGCCGTAGACGCGCACAGACCGC
>DAISIS010000591.1:0-3506 GCA_036821925.1 Pirellulaceae bacterium | reverse complement strand
GGAACCTGTGCCACTACCTGGCGCAAAGCCCGGATCACTACGCAATTACCAGCCGGCAGTACGTGGAGTCGATCGGGGGACTCGGCCCCGACGTTGCGGTGATCGCCCAGACCAACTACTTCCTGCAGCACGACACGCTGCTGCTGCTGGCCGCGTCCGACGCGAAGCGGCAGGCGGCCGACCACCGGCCGCCGTCAGCCACCCGGCGGTAAGCCGGAACATGCCGTCGGCGGCGTTCCACGGCACAATCCTGAACCCCGCAGCCAGTCGCCGGCCGGCCTCGCCTTCCTTGCTCCGCTGCCGCGGCGCTGGTACCCTCGCGGTAGTTCGCCCGATGCATGTCCTTCTGATCACAACGCCAGCAGTAGGAAGCCATGTATGAACGAGGCCCACCAGCAGCTCAGGTCAGCGGCTCGCCCATGCCGTCCCACGCGCCGGGAGTTTCTCCAGTGCAGTCTGGTCGGAGGTCTCGGCCTGGCGGGCCGGGGCGTGGTGCCGTTCGAGGCGCCCGGGCCGGCGCGCGATGATCGCGCCGTCGTGCTGATCGTCAATGTCGGCGGTCCCAGCCAAGTGGACACGTGGGATCCCAAGCCCGACGCATCCGCAGAAACACGCGGTCCGTTCCGGGCGATTCGCACTAGTGTCCCAGGCATATTCCTGTCAGAGCTATTCCCGCGCCAGGCGCGCATCGCGCACCTGCAGGCGTTCGTCCGTGCGTGTTGTCACTCGGCACCGGCAGTCCACCAGGTGGGTTGGCAACTGGCCCAGACGGGGCGCGAATACCCCGCGGCGAACGACGCTCCGCATGCAGCCGACGTGGTGGCCCGCGTGTGTGCCCAGCGCTCCAGCTGGCCCGCGCACGTGACGCTGCCCTGCGACACAGAGCCGCCGGCAGTGGCCCATGGGCGTCTGGCGCCCCACGGCTCCAGGCTCCTGGCCCGAGAACCGGTCCACATTCAGGAACGGTACGGCGCGTCGCGATTCGCGCAGCAGTGTCTGTTGGCCCGCTGCCTGGTCGAAGCCGGTACACGCTTCGTGACGATCCGTACCTGTAACGACTATCGTGACCCCGATTCGTGGGACGTCCACGGCGGGCCGGAGTTTCGCACAGTCGAGAGTATGAGCCGAGGATTCGCGCCGGTGTTTGACCAGGCCTACTCGGCGTTGGTGGAGGATCTCGCCCAGCGCGGGATGCTCGACACCACGCTCGTCTGTTGCGTGGCCGAGTTCGGCCGCACGCCACGTATGAACCCAGCGGGCGGCCGGGATCACTGGCCACAGTGCTGGACGACTGTACTGGCCGGCGGCGGGGTGCGAGGCGGTCAGGTGGTGGGAGCAAGCGACGCGTCTGGCGGCCAGCCGGCGGATCGGCCGGTGTCCCCGGCAGAAATCGTGGGCACGATCTACCACAGCCTGCACTTGCTGGCCGATCTCACGCGGCACCACACTTCGGCGGCGGACCTGGCGCTGATCCCGTCGTCCATGCGGCCCATCGAGGAACTGTTTTGAATGGATCCGGATTTGCGCGAGTACTTCGACCAGCAAATGGACGCCGTGATCCAGGCGATGCCCGACCAGGTCCATCGCCTGTTGGATGACGTCACGATGTACGTCGAAGACCATCCCTCACGGGAAGTGATGCGGCGCATGCGGATTCGCCGCCGCCACCAGCTGTGCGGGCTCTACACCGGCATCCCGCTCGGCAGCCGCAGTGTGGAGCATTCGGGGGTTTTGTCAGATGCGGTGCACATCTACCGCGAAGGGATTCTGTCACTGGCCATGGATCGGCACGGCCAGATCGACCAGGAAGAGCTGCGCCACCAGATCCGGCTCACCGTGCTGCACGAACTGGGCCATCACCACGGCATGAGCGAGCAGGACCTGCACGAACTCGGCTATTGATTGAGCTTTGGACGCAACTTCCTACGCGCGCGATAACGTGCGCGTTTTTCTGTCTGCCATTGAACCCTTTTCCTTTGCCGTCCGTATGCATAGCGAAGATCACCGAGCACCCTGGGGGGATAGTGGGCGCGGAGATCGTCAGGCCCCACCCATCCGAGTGGCTGCACGGCGTTCAGAGCGAGCCAGGCCGAATCGATTCGAGCTAGAATTCCAGAGAATCATCTCATTCATTCTTCTTTCTGCTCTTGGGCGGGATGGCATCAATAACGTGGGCGATTACCAATGGACTTTTTCTAGCTGCAGCTTACCAGTCGGCCGCGGATCGGGCCGTGGGGCAGCTTGGCCAGCCAACGACGTACCAACCAACGACGTCGCAGGCCGGACGGGCGATGGGTCTGGCCGGGCGTTTTCTCGGGCTGCGGTGCTTGCGGCAACTGTATCCCTGATGCTGTTGGTGACGCTTCGGGGGTTCGCAGCGGATCCAGCGGGGGGGATAGATGTTCCGATTCTTGTCACCCAGGTCCCGCCGCGTGGCGGGGATGCGGCTGCTGAACAGGCGGACTGCCAAGTGACGGCGTTGCCCGGTGAGGGAGGTCGGATCCTTCTGGTCGATCCCGACGGCACGCAGCGCGTGGTGACTCCAGGCTTTCACAGCGCGGCCGATCCGACGGTGTCGTTCGACGGCAAGAGCGTGGTCTTTGCGGGGAAGCAAGCGGCCGAGAGTTGCTGGAATGTGTACGAGTTGACCCTGGCCAGTGGTCAACTGCGGCAAGTGACGCAGGACGTGGGCAATTGCCGGCAGCCCGGCTACCAGTCGAACTTATTCACCGTTGATTCACCAGAGCCCTGGTTCCAGTTGACATTTGTGAGCGACGCTTCGGGGTGGATGAACGAGACGGGTGGGGGCCCGGTGCGCAGCCTGTATTCCTGTCGGCTCGACGGGACGCAGGTGCGGCGTCTGTCGTACAATCTGTCGGACGATCTGGACCCGTTTCTGATGGGAGACGGCCGGATCGTGTATGCGAGCTGGCAGCGTGCCACGCTCGAGCGCGGGCCGCTGGGGCGCATGGCGCTGTTCGCCATCAACATTGAAGGAACCGACAACACGTTGTTCGCGGAGCCGGCTGGGAAGCGGTTTAAGCGCACCCCGTGCGTCACCGATCGGGGCCTGGTGCTGTTTGTCGAATCTGACGAGATCACCGTGGACGGGTACGGCCAGGTCGGCTCGGTGACGTTTCGCCGTCCGCTCAAGTCGTACCGCCCAATCACGCAGGAGCGCGACGGTTTCGCCTATTTCGCGCCAGCGCCGTGGACGCACGGCCGCGTGCTGATCGCGCGGCGGCCTGTGGATCGGAGCGCCAGCAGCGGATTGTGTCTGTTTGATCCCAAGTCGGCGGCCAGCGAGCTGGTGTTGGACGACCCGGCGTGGGACGAAGTGCAGGCGGTGCCCCTTCGGCCGACGCGCCGGCCAGATGGACGGTCGACGGTGGTGGATGATACGAAACCTCTGGGCAAGCTGTACTGCCTGAACATCGCGACGCATAATCTACCCGACCTGAACTGGTGGCCACCGGGGATCGTCAAACGCATCCGTCTGCTCGAGG
>DAISIS010000590.1:0-3507 GCA_036821925.1 Pirellulaceae bacterium | reverse complement strand
GGCCCACCGCCCCCGCACCCGCGTTCTTTCATAACCCTAGGCAGCGATCGTGCAAAAAGCCACTCTATGCTCGCACCCGATCGTGCACCTTGCTCCGCGCCGGCCGCCCCCGTTGACTCCTGGAACGTGGTGCAAGCAATATGGTAAAAGGACTTATGGCCCGCATGCCAGGCCCCGGTCTGGCACACTGATTGCACTGGATTTCCCCGGTTTTCCCGGTTTTCCCGGTCACCGTGTCGGAGGACAGCCTCATGTTCATGAATGCCCTGGCCACGCGGCTTGTCGCTGTTTCTATGGTAGGGATGTTGATTACGCCAGCTGCCGCGGCCGAATGGGCGCATCTGCGGGGGCGGATTGTCTATGACGGCCCCCCCCCGGTCCCCAAGCAACTGGTGGTCGACAAGGACCAGGACGTCTGCGGCCAGAGCGCGACGGACGAGCGGTTGCTGGTGGACCCCACGAGCCACGGCGTGCGGAACGTCGTCGTCGTACTGCAGTTGGGGCGTGGCGAGTCGACGGAGGTGCACGAGAGCTACCTGGCGACGTCCGAGCAGCAGGCGCTGCTGGAGAACAAGCACTGCCGCTTCGAGCCCCACGTGATGCTGCTGCGCACGACCCAGAAGTTGGAGATCCGCAATGCCGATCCCAAAGGGGACGCCGTCAAGATCGACGCCATCAAGAACACGCCCATCAATGTGACGCTCCCCTCCGGTGCCAGTCATGTCCAGGCCTTCCCCAACGTGGAGCCGATGCCGGTGCGTGTGAGCTGCTCGATACACTACTGGGAGCTGGGGTGGCTGGTGGTGCGCGATCATCCGTACATGGCGGTGGCCGACAAGGACGGCACCTTTGAAATCAAGAACATCCCTGCCGGGAAACGGAAATTCATGTTCTGGCAGGAGGAAGCCGGGTATCTGCGCGAGGTCACCTTCCAGGGCCAGCCGCAGACGTGGCAGCGGGGCACGGTCGAACTCGACCTCCAGCCGGGCGACAACGATCTGGGCGAAATCATCGTCAAGCCGGCGCTGTTCCGGCGCTGATCGGACCGGCGCGTCCCGCCCGGCGCACGGGCACACTCAGCGCCGGCGGAGCCGCGAGCGGGCACAGCGTGGTGGAGCGCACGCGGGCATCCACTTGACCCGAGTGGGAGCGCGGGGAATCATGTCCCGCAGGCAGGCAGGACTCTGGCTGACCGCAGTGGGTCGGATGGTGCAGGCAGACAGGAGGAGCAGCGATGGTACCGCGCTTGACACGGATGATGGTGGTGTGGGCAGCGTTGGGTGGTGGGCTCGTGTGGCAGAGCCCCACTCCGGTGCGAGCGCAGGTGGAAGCCGTCGCCGGTGAGCCGTTTGGCGTGGCGGAAGTCCGCTTTGAGCTGCCGCGTGCGGATGCGGCAGCGGCGGTCGGAAGTGCGGCTTTTACCGTCTCGTCCCCCGACGGGCGCGTGTTCTATCCCGCCTTCAATCACGGCTTCCTGACCCGCGTGTTTCGCGAGAGCGCGCCGCCGCCGGCGACGTTGAGCGTGATGTTTCTGTTCCAGGGGGACGCGCCGTTCGACGTGACCATCTGTACGCCCACGGCACAGACCGTGCGGGTCGCGCCCCGCAGCCGCAATCCGGCGGCGTATCAGCGCGCGCTGCGCCGCTGGTGGCGCTACTATGTCACATTCCTCAACGCGCAGTCGGGAAACAGCGATTATCCGCCGGTGGCGGAAGCGTACCTCTCGTCCATGCTCGCGCGGCGGCTGAACCTGCCGGAAACGCTCGTGCAGCGGCTGACCACCGCCGCACCCAAGTCCGAAGGGCGGCAGACGCTCGAGTTGCTCTCCGGCGCCGAGTCGCTGCGCATGGAGGTCCTCAAGAGCAGCAGCCTCGGCCGGCAACTGGACACGCAACCGGCCAGCCTGCCGCTGCCCGCTGACGTGGTCTGGCCAGGCCGGACGCTGGAGGCGCCCGCCGCCGACGTGGCTGTGGAGCCGCTGGCAATGCGTGTGCCGGCCGAGTGCTTCTACGTCCGGTTCGGCCAGTACACGAACTACATTTGGCTCAACGCCTTGCTGCAGGATTATGGCGGCCAACTCGGCCGCATGGTCTCGTCCCGCGGCACCCATACCGACATCGGCCGGCGAGTGCAGGATCAGCTGGCTCTGGAACAAGGTGTCCTGGCGGAACTGCTCGGACCCCAGGCGGTCGCCGATGTGGCGCTGATCGGGATGGACACCTTCCTCCGCGAAGGCGCCGCCATCGGCGTGCTGTTCGAGGCCCGGGGCAATCTGCTGAATGTGGATATACTGCGTCAGCGTCAGGAGGCGCTGTTCCGCCAGCAGGCCCAGGACGCGACGCTGTCGACCGTCCAGATCGCGGGGCGCGACGTCGCGTTCCTGTCCACCCCCGACAACCGCCTGCGGTCCTTCTACGTGATCGACGAACCGTACCACCTGGTGACCAACTCGCGGCGTCTGGTGGAGCGGTTCCTGGAGGTCCGCGAGGGCTCGGGCTCGCTGGGGGCCAGCGCCGAGTTCTGCCATGCGCGGCAGCGGATCCCCACGTCGCGCGCCGACACGATCTTCGTCTACTTCTCGACCGCTTTCTTCGAGAACCTGCTCAGCGCCCCGTACCAGGTGGAATTGCGCCGCCGCCTGCAGGCCGTTACCGACCTGGAGCAGGTCATGCTCGCCCAGCTGGCCGCCCGCGCGGAGGGTCAGCCCGGCGACACCCTCGAACAACTCATCGCGGCCCAGCTGCTGCCCGCCGGCATCGGCACGCGTCCGGACGGCAGCCGGCCGATTCTCTCCGGCGTGCAAAGCAGCGACTCGCTGCGTGGCGCCCGCGGCTTCTTCACACCAGTGCCCGACCTGCCGGTGACCCAGGTGTCACCGGGCGAACAGCAGCGTTATGCGGCCCAGCGCGCCTATTACGAAGAGAACTGGCGCCAGATGGACCCGCTGCTGATCGCCATCAAACGCTACGCGCTCGACCGCAGCGGCCGCGAGCGGATCACGATCGACGCGTTCATCTCGCCCCTGGACGACACGAAATACGCCCGGTTTCTGTCTTCGCTCGGCGAGCCGACCAATTACCGCGTCGTGCCACCCGCCGACAACCTGGTGCTGGTGCAGGCGGCGCTGCGCGGAGGCCTGCTGTTCCCCCAGGTTCCCCCTCACACGCTGTTCCTGGGCGTTCAGGACCACGTGCCGCTGTCCACGCAGACCCCCGACAGCGTCCTGCGATTCCTGCAGATCGTGCGAACGGCGCCGGGCTTCCTGGGCGCCTGGCCCCAGCCCGGGTTCCTCGATCTGTTGCCCTTCCGCCTCTCCCGCGAACCGGACGTGGAGGGGTTCACCCAGCTGCTCCTGGGCGTCTGGCGCTGGCAGGGACGCGGCCTTTCCGTGCTGTCCATGGACCGGGAACTGCTGGGCGCCGTCAGCGAACAGATCGGGTTCGAAGCAACCGACGAGCGGGCCCAGATTCGTGTCCAGGTGGGCGACCTGTCGAGCGCCCAGTTTGG
>DAISIS010000589.1:0-3513 GCA_036821925.1 Pirellulaceae bacterium | reverse complement strand
CGGACAGCGGGTGGAGCTGTCGGAAAAGGAGATTGAGCTGTTGCGGTATCTCGCCCGCCACCGCGGCCGGGCGATCAGTCGCGACGAACTGCTGGGCAACGTGTGGCGGATCAGTCCTCAGGGTGTGTCGACGCGCACGATCGACATGCATGTCGCCCGGTTGCGCGAGAAACTGCGTGACGATCCCACGACGCCCCGCATCCTGCTCACCGTGCGCGGCAAGGGATACATGTTCGCTGGTCCCGGTGCGGAGCCCGTAACGTGAGACGCCCCTGGCAGATCTGGACGGCCTACGCCCTGTGCTTGATCGTGATCCTGACGGGCATGAGCTGGCTCACCTGGCGGGCGCTGGCGCTGGACCGCGCCGAGGCGGCGGCTCGGCGCGAAGCGGTCGAAGCGCGGCGACGCACGGAGCTGCAGGAACGGGTCGCCAAGGCGCTGTGGCGGATGGACTGGACACTGGCCCCGCTGATCGCCCAGGAGGTCACGCGGCCCAGCTACACCTACCAGTCCTTCCTGGCGGCGCCGCCGGCGCAGCAGGGCAAGAGCCGCCGCGCGGATTACGCTTCCCCGCTGCTGACCCAGCCGCCGCGTTTCGTCGTCATGAACTTCGATGTGGCCCAGGACGGACAGTGGCGCTCGCCGCAGTGTCCCGCAGCGGCCGATATCCCGGACGCGATCGCCGCCGGCGTGCCGCAGGAGACGCTGCTGCGCCATGATTCGCTCCTGAACGAACTGCGCAACAGCGTCACCTTCCAACAGTTGCTCGCCCATGTCCCCCGGACACTCCTGCCGGCCGACAACGCCGGGCACGGCGCCGACTTCTACTTCAATACCCGGCCCGTCTTCCCGGGCGGCCCGTCGGGTGACGCCCAGCCGTCATTGGCGGCCGTCACCACCCCGTCACCGCCCGTGCCCGGCGCCCCACCGGGCCTGCCAGCCGCGTCGCAACCGCCAAGCCACCAGACCGCCACCCGCCCGCCGACCGACACCGGCCCGAACGTACAGCAGATGGCCGAGCCGCAGATGGTCGAGCCGCAGCAGCAGTGGCGCGACCAACAGGAGTTCCAGCGGCGCAACACCGGTCTCCAGAACGTCGCGCAGTCGCTCCGCGCCCAGGTGGCGTCGAACTCGGCATACCTGCCCGACGCCGGTCCGGTCCAGGAGGGGGCAAGCCGGCCGATCTGGATCGGCGCCAAGCTGGTCCTCGCGCGCCGCATCGTGTCCGACGGCCAGGTCCGCGTCCAGGGCTGCTGGCTCGATTGGCCAGCGATCAAACGCATGCTGCAGCAGGAGGTGGCCGACCTGTTCCCGCGGCTGGACCTGCTGCCGGTCATCGATGCCAGCCAGGCGGCTCCCGGGAGGCTCCTGGCCACCTTGCCTGTGCAGCTGTCGTTGCCAGCGGCGGAACGGGCGGCGGCGACCGGCGGCCCAGCCACCTCGTCGACCGGCGTGTCGGCGATCCGCATCTCGCTTGTGATCGCCTGGTGCTGCCTGCTGCTGGGCGGTGTCGCTAGCGCCCTGACGCTGCGGAGCATCCTGGCGTTGAGCGAACGGCGTGCGGCGTTCGTATCAGCTGTCACGCACGAACTGCGCTCACCGCTGACCACCTTCCGGATGTACGCCGAAATGCTGGCGGAAGGGATGGTGCGTGACGCGGCACAACGCACAACGTACCTGGAAACACTCCGCGTGGAGGCGGATCGGCTCTCACACCTGGTCGAGAACGTACTGCAATATGCGCGGCTGGAACGTGGTCGCAACGGGCGGCGGTGCGCGCCGATCGCACTGGAACGGCTGGTGCGGCACACGACCGAACGCCTGCCGCAGCGTGCCAGTCAGGCCGGCATGCTCCTGCAGGAGACGGCCCCTCCAGCCGCTCAACCGATCGTGTGGACTGACCCGGCCGCCGTCGAACAGATTCTCTTCAACCTGGTCGATAATGCCTGCAAGTACGCCGCCGCGGCACGCGACCGCCGCATCCACATCCAGTGGTCGCTCGGCCACGGCACGGTCCAGGTGCGGATCGCTGATCACGGCCCCGGCATCGCTCCCGCACAACTCGCGAAACTGTTTCAACCGTTCGGCAAGACCGACCAGGAAGCGGCCCAGTCGGCGCCCGGTATCGGGCTCGGGCTCGCCCTGTGCCGGCGACTCGCCCAAGACATCGGCGGCAGACTCACCTACACACCCGACCCGGACAGCGGTGCTGTGTTCCTCCTGGAACTGCCGCTGCAGAAACGAACGTAGCGGCCGGTGGCGGTGGCAGGACCTGGACCCGACCGTTATCCTGAGGCCTGCCACGCGGCGGCGGGCCATGGGTGGGCGGAACGAACGAGACCGGTTCTTGACTGGAGGGTCGGACAATGCTGACGTGGATGATGATCTGTGTCGCGGTGGGTTTCGCGCAGCCTGCGCACGGGCCGGCGGAGCGGGAGTTGTCGACGCCTCAGTTCGCACACGCGTTCATCGAGACACAGCCGGTGCAGGTCGCGGTGGCCGCGGGCGACGCGCAGCCGGTGCTGCTGCGCGACAGCGACGGCACGGAAGTGGCGCGGCGGGAGGCGACCGGGGACGCGGGCGTGCTGGACTTCGGCCCACTGCCCCCCGGCTACTACGAAGCCGTCGCGGGCCAGAACGTGCTGCCCTTGGTGGTGCTGATCGATCCCGCCAAACGCGTCGGCGGCGGATCGCGTCTGGCGACGGACAACGCCATGTCGTGGCTGGTGGAAGCGTCCCAATGGGAGCCCGTGGCCAGACTGCTGCAGCAGTGCGGCATCCGCTGCGTGCGCGAACGGCTGTCGTGGGGTGAAGTGGAACGGCAGCGCGGCCGCTACGACTGGGGGCGTTACGATCGGACGGCTACGATCCTGCACGAGCACGGCATCGAGGTCTACCAGATTTTCCACAGTGTGCCTGCGTGGAGCCGCAGCGACAAGGATCCCAGCGCGGCACCGGACGATCTGCGGGACGTGTATCGCTTTGCCCAGTCCCTGGCGACGCTGACCGTTTCTTCTTGCGGGCGCTACGCTTCCGTTGCCGTGACCCAGGCGATGTACGACCAGGCCCAGGCCGGTGCCGAACATACCGACGGTTTCGTCAACTATCCCCGCTCGGTGCGCGGCGTCGAAGTCGCGATCTTCTTCCGCCAGGTTTCGCCAACATCCTTCAAGGTCGGCTTCCGTTCCAAGGGGAGCATCGACGTCGGTGCCCTGAGCCGGGAGTTCGGCGGCGGCGGCCACCACAATGCCGCCGGCGCTGTTGTCGACGGTACCCTCGATGAAGTTCGCGCTACAGTCTCCTCCCGCCTCGATCGTCTACTCGCCGGCTAGATGGACGGCATTCTCGTGGTCGATAAGCCGCAAGGGGTCACCTCCCATGACGTCGTGCGCCAGGTCCGCCGTCTCTGCCGCCAACGTCAGGTCGGTCATGCCGGAACCCTCGATCCCATGGCTACCGGCCTGCTGCTGATCGGGGTCGGACAAGGCACCCGCATCATTCAGTTTCTTATGG
>DAISIS010000588.1:0-3514 GCA_036821925.1 Pirellulaceae bacterium | reverse complement strand
TCCAGTGACGTGGTATCGTTAAGCGTTTGGGCGTTGGCGATCGGGCGGGCGATCTCGATCGACGCGCGGTAGAGGGGACGATCTTCGATCAGTCCGGGCAGGATGTAGGGCCGGTTCTTGGCCGGCGTCGTCTGCGGCGTCGGATTGTAGGCGATCAGGTGCACGCGTAACGTCCGGCGCGGGGCGTCGTCCGTGATCACCGCCTCGACATTGGCTGGCGCGTCGATTTTCACCAGCGGTTCCGGATGCAGCATGCGAACCACGCGTTGGAACAGCTCGCGCACTTCCACCAGGTGATGCTCGCTGGCCGTGGCATAGTCGGGCGACGCCGCGAAGGTCGCCACCGTCCCCCGCCCGACGCGGTTGATCAGCAGCGCCGGCCCCACCGGCTTGTCGGCACTCAGCGGCCAATCGGTCACGAGCTTGCCGCTCAACTGGGCCGGCATCCGGTGGGGCGCCATCAGCTGGCCGATCGGCGTGGCCGTCGTCGGCTCGTACACGGTGGCCGGTCCTTCCACCAGGAAGGGCCAGTCGCCGGGGATCCCGTCGCCGATGCGCAGCGCCGCCGTGCTCGCGTCGGCTGGAAAACTGACCCAGTTGTCGGCCGAGTCCAGGCGCCGCACGGCGTTCGCGCCGATCAGCGCGGCCAGCGAAGAGTTTTCCAGCGGGCGGCCCAGCGCATCAAACTGGCCGCTGTGCCCGGTGATCAGCAGGTGGCCCCCCTGCGTCACGTAATCCCGCAGCAGAGCCACTTCACGCTCCGAGACGATCCCGGTGTGCGGCAGGCACACGACCGGGTACTGCTGGAGCGTCTCCAGCGTCACGTTCTCGTCGAGCACGACGCCGAACGGGATGTGCTCCATCACGCAGGCCTTGTGGGCGCCCTGGAACGACTGGAAGTAGCTGGCCGGATTCTCGCGTGCGACCCAGTCGCGCGTCCGCGCGCTGAAGTAGAGCCCGACGTCGCCGACCAGCGACTGGCCGAAATGGCCGCGCTTCTGGCGCGCCTCGCGCAGCAGCGTCCCGATGCGCTGATACGCCACGGGATCGAGCCCACCGTCGTAGGCGGCCTTGTCAATCATCGTCACAAACGCCCCGTGCGCCAGCAGGGTCAACGTTTCCCAGCGCATGTCGTTGAGCGGGCGCGTGGTCTGATCGTGATAGATGCGCACCCCCCGATTGATCGCCACCTGGTAGGGATGCCCGGGGAACGCCGCGCGGTAGAACTGGGCGTTGAGCCCGACGGTCAGCGCGCTGAAGCCCCACACGCCGGTCTCGCCCGTCACGAAGTCGCTGTTGCCGGCATGCTGCACGGGACGCTGCCCGACTTCCCAGGAGAACGGAGGATTCCCATGATAGTTGAAGTCGACCGAGGCCGTCGGCTGAATGCTCCGCACGTAAGCTGTCAGGGCCTGCTCGAAACGCTGACTGGTGGCATAGCGGAACTCGAGCATGCGGTCCCAGTCTTCATCCCAGGTTACCCCTGTGGGCATCTCCCGGCCGTACTGCGCCTGGAACTGCTTCCGGCAGTGCTCGCACCAGCAGCCATAGGGTGGGCCGAACCCCTGGTCCAGCATGTCGATGTGGAAGCCGGCGATGCCGTACGCCAGCTGCTCGGCCAGGAGCATCTTGATTGCGGCGAGGTATCCCGAGTTGTAGCAGAAGCGGCCGATCGGTTTCCCTTCCGCATCCACTGCCTGGAACTCCGGATGATCGGCCAGGAAATGGCCCGCCTGCTGCACGACACAGTAGACGATGATTGGCAGGTCGTGCCTGGCCGCCGCTTCGACCGTCTCGCGCAGCACGTCGCGCGCGCCCAGCCCCGGACACTTGCGCGCGACTTTCGAGTCGTAGTACGCCCAGTCTCCGTCGCGGGCCCAGATCACCAGGTACTCCACGTTCGCGCTGACCGCCTGCTCCACGATGTCGTGGCCGTTGAACCGGCTGGCGTAGATCGTCTCGTGCAGATCGCTGTATCCGAACTGCGCGCCGGTGGTGCCCACTTCCATACCCACCAGGCAGCGTTCAAACCAGGGGCGGGCATTCGCCGACGCAGCGGGCGTTTGAGCGCAGGCCGCGTACGCGGTGCAAAGGGAAATGGCCAGCAACAGAACGACTCGGGTTGTGTGACTCATCGTATGAGCTCCTCCAGTCCACATTCGGTCAATCGGGGCATCATCGCTTCCGCCGCGTCGCGCTGGAAGTCGCTGGCCACCCAGTTTTCTACACTGGCCACGGCGCACGCCATCGCCCAGCGCAGCGCGCGCGGCGGGTCGTCGCCGCGCGACAGCGCGTCGATCAGGCCGGCCGCCATCGCATCCCCCGCACCGATCGGGTTGACCAGTTGGACGGCCGGCGGCTTCCAGGCCGCCACGAACTCGTCCCACGCCACCGCTACCCCGCCCGGGCCGAAGGTCACCACCGCACAGACGCTCCCGGTGCGACGGAGCAGCTGCAGCGCCGCACGGATGGCGGCGGGCGAGTTGAGCCGGGTGCTCAACGCCTGCTCGCATTCCTGGCGGTTCAACTTGACCACGTCCGGACCCGCCGCCAAAGCCAGGTGCAGACAATCGCCGTACGTGTCGACCAGCGTGCGGACCCCCGCCTGCCGCGCACGGGCAATCAGCGTCGCATACAGATCGTCCGTCTCCCGGCAGGGCGAAGAACCACTCATCGCACACCACGCCACCCCCGCGGCAAACCGCTCGCTGAGCTGCTCCGCCAAGTCATCGCGCTCGCTCGGCAGAATGGCCGGATTGGGATCGAAGAAACCGGTCTGCTCGGCCGTGTCCTCCGTCCGCACCGTCAGGATCTCACGCGTCGGCGCCTGGGTCCACGTCACCACGGGTGCGAACCCGTCCTGCTCCTGCAGCAGCCGATGACACAACTGACCCAACTCACCGCCCAGGAACGTCGCCGGTTGCGCTGCGTGCCCCAGCCGGCGCAGCGCCCGGGCCACATTGACCCCCTTACCACCCACCACTTGGCCAAACGAGCGCCCACGCACCTGATGGTTGCCCGGCGTCCACGCCGGGACCACCAGCGTCTTGTCCAGACACGGATTGAGTGTGACACACAGATTCATCCAAACACACCGGAACGGCAGCAGGGCGGGCAATGCAATCGGCCGGTCGATCCCGCCCCTATCTTATGGGTCGTTCAAGAGACGTACAAGAAGCGAACAATGCCCTGCCGGTGGCGCGCAGGACGATCCTGTTGCTAACCGCTACGTTCGGCGTGAAAGGGTGGTGGCATCGGCAGATGGCGGTCACGCCTCGGAGAGGCGTCCGACAATAGCCAGAGGCAAGGGCGTCGCCCAGCGACGCACGCCGCCCCTGGTGGTCGTGCCCGTTCTCGAGGCGAAGCCCTGGAACGGCGACAGCTGGGAAGACGACGGTCGCCCTTCCAGGGCTTTCATCTCTCTTGGACCCGCATTCCAAGGGCTCTCGCCCTTGGCTGTGGACGGTCGGCCTTCCAGGCCTGCCCGCTGCCACACGCATTTTCCTCAAGACCG
>DAISIS010000587.1:0-3520 GCA_036821925.1 Pirellulaceae bacterium | reverse complement strand
CCAGTCGCCAGTACCTGGACGGGAGCATCACGTACCAGGCATTGTGGAGTGTAGACCAGGAGCCGCTGGCGCCGCATTTCATCGACCTGCCGCGGTTCGCTTTCCCGGACTTCAAGCAGCTGCACATCATCTACTACGTCACGACGCGTGCGGGGAACTGGTGGCTGCTGAAATTCCCCTTCTTCAACGGCGAGGTCTACCGCAACGGCGAACCGAATCTGCCCGGCATGGACCCCCCGTCGCTTGCGTTCCTGAAGCGGGCGGTCACACTCCAGTGCGCCCACCGCGAAGCGTTCGCGTCCCACGACGTCGCGCCACTGGTGGACACCCAGATCGCCGGGGTCTTCGCCAACCGCTTCGCGGCACCGGCCGAGACCGTGTGGACGCTCTACAACGCCAACGGGCGCTCGGTGCGTGCGCCGGTGCTGCGTGTCCCGCACGTGGAGGGAGCAGTCTACGCCGACGTCTGGAACGGCCGCACGCTGGAGCCGAGGATCGAAGGCGGTCTGGCGGAGCTGGCCGTCGAACTGGATCCCAAGGGGATCGGCTGCGTGGTCCAGCAGCGGCCGTAGCGTGGCGCGCTCATTTCCCACCTCCGCGTCCCGCGTCGCCCCGGCCGCTGGCACCGTCACCGCGTGCTTCGTCCAGCTGGCCGGCGTGCCCGTCCGCCGCTGCGGCACGGACCGCGAAGTCGGCCACCAGCAGCAGATGGTCGCTCGCCCCGCTGTCGTCGCCGCGCAGACCAAGTGCATGCAAAACCGGTGCCGACAAGTCCGCCGTGTTCAGGAGGAACCCTCTCCTTGGCTCCAGCCGCCCGGCATCGTAGGCCAGCAGATCGAGCCGTCCTGGCCAATACGACTCGTCCGCCGCCCCGCGCCACGTGCAGGCCGACCGGTCGGCCAGCCCGCGCAGCAGGTGTTCCGTCAGGCCGGCCGATTCGAGCAGCGTCAATGGCTGGCGCGAGCCCACCAGGTTCCAGTCGCCAACCACGACCACCGCGGCGCTGCGCAGATGAGCGCCGAATTCTCCCGCCCGCAAACGCTCGATCTGGCCCACCAGCTGCTGCATCTCGCGCTGCCGCGCCTGATCCCGCGCATCATTCATCGACCCGCAACAGCTCAGATGCACCGCGCAGACCACCAGGTGTTCGCCCCCAGGCAACTCAATCGCGGCCGCTGCGCCGGTCTCCCGATCCGCCACTTCTGCCCGCGCGAACCGGACGGCAAACGCCATGGGCAGTGGCTGCAGCGGCCAGCAGGTGGCGATCCCGCAGTCACCCTGCCAGTGCAGATTGAGCGCCGCCCCGTTCTTGCGCGGCACGACACGCTGCGCGCCGCTGCGGAACAGCTCCTCCCGGAGCTCTTCCTGAAAACAGTAGACGTCCGCGTCCACCGCCGCCAGCAGACGGCCGATCTGCTGCGCGCGCGGCCCGCGACTCAGGCCTTCGTAGAACGTGTTGAGATTGGCAATCCGCACATCCGCGGCCGCCACTCGCGCTGTGCCATCCGTTGCTGGCTCCGGCGAGTTGTTGAGCACCACCACGACCGGCTCCGGCAGGTTGTCAGAACCGCCGAACTGCACGGCCACCTCGTCGCCTGCGCGGGCCCCCAGCGGGGCCAGATCCAGCCGCAGCTCGTACTCCCGCGCCGCATACGTCGGCAGGCAGGCAAACTTGATCTGCGTCCACGGAATCTGCTGCTCGGGCTCGTCTGCCCAACATGCCCACCGCCGGCGGAAGTCGATGCTCAGTCGCCGGCCGGCGGGCAGGTCAACCAGCAGTTGCAGCGTTCCCTGGCTGCCCGGTCCCGCCTGCAGATTCAGCTCCCGGCCGATGTCGAAACGCAGATACAGCCGCGTGCCGTACGTCCGCACCTGCACCCGCGAAAGATCGAAGGCACCCGTCGCGTCACCTTCCAGTTCCTGAACCGCCTCAGCGCCTTCCACCCAGTCGCTGAACAGGCCGTCGATGGCCGGCTCGTCCGCCGCGAACGCGCACCGCCCGGCCGTCAGCCAGGCCGCCAGCAACAGCGCAAGCAGCCGGCGCGGCGCGGGATAGAACCACTGACCAACACCGTGCATGTATCGAGTACTCCCCGCCGGTCGCTGCCAGCGCTATGGAACTGTTTGCTTCCGCCAGTCGTACCGCGTCACACCATCCTTGTCGAGCAGCAGGAGGCGATCGTTCGTCAATTCCAGGATCGGCTCGTCCACGCTGTCGCCCATCAGCTTCAGGATCATGTTCACCTGCCGCTCCGGCTGGCCGCCAATCGTCCGTTTCTTCAGCCGGCCATCCTCCAGCGACCAGACCATATCGAACTGCAAACGGTCGGCGAACAACGTCGCCTGAATGCCACTGAGTTCCACCGTCATGGTTCCCGTCCCGTCCGCGTTGAGCGTCATCGTCCGTTTGCCCTGATAGTCATCCTCCCACGTCCCGACCACAAGCGTGCGCCGGTGTTCGTCCGGCTCCGCGTTTGCCGGAGCATGGGGCAGCGCTGATTCCGCAGCGGGCGGCGCGGCGGTGTCCGGGACCGCCTGATTCGCCGCGGTGGGCGCAGGGCGCGTCGCAGCGTATTTCGTCATGCCGGCCACCACCCCGAGCGCCGCGAGCAGCAGACTGCAACCGATCATGATTCTGATCCTGCGACCGTTCCTCATTTCAATCCCCGCTGGCCGCCGCTGTTCGTTGTGTTCCCCCCCTCCCCACTCACGCGGACCCTCCAAGCGTACGCGTCCTCGCTTCTCCCGACCAGGGTACCACAACCGCCCGGGGTGTGCCGCGATCGTGCAGGTCCCTCTCGCACTGCGAAGGAGGATCCCCGGAGTTACTGGGGTGGGATCGGGGATTGCGGGTCGAGGGTGAATCCCAGCTGCCGCATTTTGCGGTAGAGATTGGCGCGATGGAGTCCGAGTCGTTCGGCGGCGCAGGTCATATTGCCCTGCGCCCGCTGGATCTGTTTCTGGATGAACTGGATCTGGAAAGCGCGGGTGGCGTCGGCCAGGCTCATATCGGAGGGCAGCCACGCCGATTCGTCGCCGCGTGGTGACATGATGAATGCCAGTTCATCGGCGTCCACTTTGTCATCGCTGGTCAGGTAGGCGATGCGTTCCATGAGGTTGCGCAGTTCCCGCACGTTGCCCGGCCAGGCGTGGCCCAGCATTCGTTTGCGGGCGGCTGCGGTCAGGTGGGGTGGAGCGCGCCGGGCCTGGCGGGAGAAGTCCGCGAGGAACTGTTCGGCCAGCAGCAGGATATCGTCTCCGCGATCGCGCAGCGGGGGCAGTTCGAGTGTGACGACATTGAGCCGGAAGTACAGATCTTCCCGGAAGCGTTTCTGCCGCACCAGTTCGGCCAGTTGCTGGTTGGTTGCGGCCAGGACGCGTGCATCGGTGTGAATGGAGTCTGAGCCGCCGACGCGGACCACCAGTTTCTCTTCCAGCACGCGCAGCAGTTTCGCCTGCCCGCCGAGGCTCATGTCGCCGATTTCGTCGAGAAACAGCGTGCCGCCCGAGGCGAGCTCGA
>DAISIS010000586.1:0-3533 GCA_036821925.1 Pirellulaceae bacterium | reverse complement strand
GTGGTACTGGGCAGTTTTCCGATGCGGCTGCGGTGATCGGGGAGCAGGCGTGATGTCGGGCGAACTTCGTGCGCCTGCGGCGGACCAGCGTGCGGTAGCCGTGCGGCGCTGTCGCCGCCTGGCCGTGTGGCTGGCCCTCGGCCTGCTGGCGATCGGCGGGGGTGTCGCCTACCGGGCCTTCTGGCTCGCGCGACCGATGGGCAGCGGGCCTGCCGGTCCGGCGGTCGATCGCCACGCGTTCACCGCGCCCTGGACCGGCCGGCAGGTGCTGCTGGTGGGCGTGGGGGACAGCATCACTGCCGGTCTTGGTGCGCGGACCGCCGCCCACGGCTATTTCAGCCGTCTGGTGGCGTGCCCGCCCGACGAACACCCCGACATGGCAGGCCTCTGCCTGTCAGCCGTGCTGCCCCACCTGTCGACGTTGAACATTGCGGTGTCCGGCTCCAACTCGCTCGACCACGTGCAGGCCGTGCAGGAACACCTGCCCCGGCAGGCGGCCGAGACGCTGGGTCTGGTGGTGCTCACCACGGGCGGCAACGACCTCATACATCGAGGATCCGAACGACCGGGGCCACGACGCCATCCGGCGCGCATTCCTGAGCCAGATCGCGGAGACAGCCAGGCACTTCTGAGGCGTGCCGAGTCAGTCTAGGTCGATCCGTCGTCGCTCACCGCGGCCGGCGACGCGTCCGCCGCGGTGATCGTGGCAGTGGCCACACACGTCGTCGTAGCGCCCGCTCCCAGATCCGTCCGGATCTGGATCTTCTGCGAGAACTTGCCAGGCGTTTCGCTGGCCGTAAAGGTCACCGGCACCAGATGGGCCGCCGTCGCCTTGTCCGACGTCTGGAACTTGAAACAGTCCCCTTCGCATTCGATGCCCAGGATCTTGAACGGCTTCGTCCCCTTGACAACCAGCCGCTTCTCCACCGTCTCGCCCGGCTTGAGCACCCCCAGGAACAGCGACGGCGGGCTGACCGTCAGGGGCGACACGACACGCCCTTCCACCGGCAACTCCAGGGAACTCTTGTACGAGTCGTTCGTGATGATCGTCAGCTGGTCCTGCAAGTACCCGACCGGCGCGTCGCCTTTGACCCGGACCAGCATCGTGTAGCTGACCCGTCCGGACTGGCGCGGGCCATCCGTCAGCTCGACTTCAAAACTGGGATTCGCGCTGCGCACGTCCACAATCTTCCAGTCGCCACGTCCCGCATACGACACCGAGACAGCCTGTTCTGCGCCGCGTCCCTGCTCGATTTCCCCGAAGGCTACACTGCCGGGCGTGAACAGCACGTCCGACCGGATGTGCCCGCGCACCGACAACTGCACTTCCGCGTAATACGGCTGATCGAAGATCACGGTCAGCGTGGCCGTACGGGGGCCGACGAAACTGCGTGTGTTGAGGACGGCCCGGATGGAGCTCTTCTCCCAGGTCTTGAGGTCCTGTTTCGTCACCTGCGGCTCCGTGCAGCCGCAGCTGCTGCGCACCCCGGCGACGTGGACTTCTTCCTCAAAGATGTTCTGGAACTCGAACTCGTACTCCGTCTTGCTCCCCTTGGCGACCGTGCCGAAATCGTGACTGGTCGCCTTGAACATCTTGCGCGCCCACGCCTGAGCGTCGGCGTTCGACGCCGAAGTCACGAGCAACAAGCACCCCATAAGCAACGAACGGTACACCGCTAGCCCCCTTCACAACTTCCGCCCCGCGCAACTGATTGCCGACCATCCGCACACGGCCGCGCAAATCTAGGTCCTGCCGACACAGCTGTCAAACCCAGCACCATTCGACAGCCCACCGATCGCGATCATTCGCAATTCTTCGGCTCACCCCACGAGGCGTTACACTGTTTTTTACCACATCTATGGCGGAACGTGCAATTCACAGCGCGCCATAGACACGCACGGTCTCTTCATCTTTTTCACGCCACATCTCAAGTTGCTTCGTCGGCGCCCCGACAACCAGACCACATGCCGCCACGGTCCCCGTTCGCCGCGCACCGCGCCCCCCTCCGCGTGGAACCGCACACTAACACGCGGCGAAGACAACATGCGCCGGCCTCCCAGACCACGCAGTCCGCACGAGCGGCTGTAATCGGCAAAGTCGTTGCCACCACGCAGTGGATACCTCGCGCAGCGGATACCCGCAGGTTGGCCCGCCCCTCCTGTCCGGGTCTGTCAACTCCAGCTCACGCCCAGCCCTGCCATTCCTGAACTACCTGCCACCTCCGAACCCACCGGCCGTCTCCCACCGAGTTGCGCCACTTCCCGCCGACGGGCCCGGCGCGCCGGCCACCCGCTCAGAGCCCCAGAGCGAAAAGCCCGAAAGCCCGATTTGACCCGCTCCGCGCATTTACAAAATCCGGGTCCGTCCGCTAGAATACGAGTTTTCCTGCGCAGATCCCCTTGCCGGGGGGCACCTGCTCGGGAGCGTGCTGGCTCGAACGGCCAATTGTATACACCTGCTTGGATGTCGGCGGGACGTCGCCATGTTTGAATCGCTGCAACAAGGCCTGCAAGGAGCGCTGAAGTCGCTGCGCGGCAAAGGCAAGCTCACCGAGCGCAACATGCGCGACGGGCTGAAGCTGGTCGAGCAGTCGCTGTTGGAGGCGGACGTCAGTTACTCGGTGGTGCAGGACTTTGTCGCGCGGGTATCCGAGCGGGCGTTGGGCGAGCGGGTGATGTTGTCGCTCGATCCCACGCAGCAGGTGGTGGGGATTGTCTATGAGGAGCTGAACCAGTTGCTGGGACCGGTCGATCCCTCGCTGCATTTGCGTGGCGAGGTGACGGTCCTGATGCTGTGCGGGCTGCAGGGTTCGGGCAAGACGACGACGTGCGGCAAGCTGGCATCGCTGCTGTTGGAGAACAAGACACCCTCGATGCTGGTGGCGGCGGACCTGCAGCGACCGGCGGCGATTGATCAGCTGCACGTGATTGGCCAGCAGTTGGGGGTGGCCGTCTACTCGGACAAGTCGGCGACGGACCCGGTGACGTTGTGCCAGCAGGCGGTGCAGCAGGCGCGGCAGGATCAGATCCGCGTCGTGATCCTGGACACTGCCGGCCGGCTGGCGATCGACCAGGAGCTGATGGACCAGCTCACGCGGCTCGACCGCCGCGTGCGGCCGGATCAGGTCTACCTGGTAGTGGACGGCATGACGGGGCAGGACGCGGTCAACAGCGCCAAGGCGTTCAACGATGCGTTGGAGCTCGACGGTGTGATCTTGACGAAGATGGACGGCGACGCGCGGGGTGGCGCGTTGTTGTCGGTCAAGCACGTGACGGGGGTGCCGGTCAAGTACATCGGGACGGGGGAGCACCTGGACGCGTTGGAGCCGTTCCATCCCGATGGCATGGCCAGTCGCATCCTGGGCATGGGGGACATCCGCCAGTTGTTCACCGAAGCGCGGCGGGTGGTGGACGAGGAGAACCAGCAGGAACTCGAGCGCAAGATGCTCGAGGGCCAGTTGACGCTCGACGACTTCCGGGACCAGCTGGAGCGGATGGCCAAGCCGGGGCTGATGCAGAAGATGCTCGGCCTC
>DAISIS010000585.1:0-3550 GCA_036821925.1 Pirellulaceae bacterium | reverse complement strand
CGGCACGACGCTGACCGCCGCGTGCCGAAACTGCTCGCCGGCAATCCGCACAGGCGCCGCCAGCTGCAGCGGTCGGGAACCGGCGGCGGCGCTCAGGTCCCGCAGCAGGCCCTCGGTCCAGTCGTCCCGCGTCGCAGCCACCACCCGCCGGCGCTGATCGACCAGCACGAAGTCGGCGCCCGACAGACCCTGCATCTGCTTGAGCACAGCGCGGGAGAGCGGATAGTTGGTCGACTGCGACAGCGTCCGGGTCACGTCCTCGATCCGATTGGAGATCTGCCGGGTCGTCTGCTGCGCGGCCAGGTACGCATGCAGCACGCTCAACGTGATGATCGTGCCCAGCATGACGGCCGTCATCGGCACCATGACCTGGTATTTCAACGGCCACTTCATCTGCGTTGCTCCGCTGGAGGCCGATCAGTCCCGCGACGATGCCGGGTCCGATCACCGCACTCCCGTCATTCTGGCGGCCGCAGGTCGCACGGTCAAACAGGTCAGGCTGCCCGCCCGCATACCCACGGCGCACGCGGTGTCACGCAATCGACCGGCTGATGAACTGCTGCATGCCGTCGGGCAGTTCCGATGTGAACCGCAGCGGCCGACCTGTCACGGGATGCTGCAGACCGAGCGACAGGGCGTGGAGCGCCAGGCGGTTCCCGCGCCAGCGCGCATGGTGTGCGGCGCGGCCACCGTAGCGCGGATCGCCCAGCACCGGGTGTCCCGCTTCAGCCAGATGGACGCGGATCTGGTTCCGCCGACCCGTCTCCAGCCGCACCTCCACCACCGAAGCATCCGGCAGCAGACGCTGTACGCGATAGTGCGTGATGGCCAGCAGCCCCTGGCCTTCCTCAGGCGTGGAGTACTGGTCCAGATTATCGGCTGTCTGCAGAAACGAGCGGAACGTGCCGGCCGCAGGCTGCAGCCTGCCGGATACGATGGCGATGTAGAGCCGCTCCGGCTTGCGGGCCCGGAACTGGTCCCGCAACTGCCCGAGAACCTGCGGTGACTTGGCCAGCACCAGCAGACCGCTCACCCCGCGATCCAGCCGGTGCACCACATAGGCCCGCCGGTGGCGACTGCTCTGCTGCAGGTAGTGCGTCACCCGACTCTCCAGCGTGTTGCGCTCCGACCGGCTCGTCGCCACCGTCAACACATGAGCCGACTTGTTGACCACGATCAGGTGCGGATCCTCGTAGACGATGGTGAACGCGCGATCCAGCCACCTCTTCGCCGCCCGGTAGCCCTGCTGCGGGTCGTACTGCACGTCGACCCGGTCCCCCGCCTGGACACGCCGACTCGTCTCTACGCACGGCTGTCCGTTGACCGTCACACACCCGCAGTCGAACAAGCCGCGCAGCCTGCTGTGCGACAGCCCCGTCAGATCTCTGACGACCCGATCTACGCGGACCGGCAGCGGGACAGAAACGTGCGCGGACCTGGTCGTTATTGCCACACCATGACCTTGCCGGGTATCACTCAAGCTGGCCCCCAAGGATTCGAACCTTGACTAACTGATCCAGAGTCAGTCGTGCTGCCGTTACACTAGGGGCCAAAGATGATGAGCGATCATACCAAAAAACACGACGATCGGAAGCCCATGTACGCCGCTGGAACAACGCGACAGAGTTGGTCGACGACGGGCGGCCAGCGCATCACGCCAGCGGCACGACACGTCCGGAAACGCCGGTCAGCAGGCAAGGCGGCACATGCTGTAACTCGTGATAACCCAAGGACTACTCACACCGTTGACGGTTAACCCCCGAGCGAACTAGAATCGGCAGCATTGACTCAAGTACGGCGTCAGGCATTCGTGTGGGGTGGCCGACAATGGCTCATCTGCGTTCTGTCAATAATCCCAAATGGGTGCACCCGATCACGACGACCGACCAAGACGAGTTCACCGTGGGACGCCACCCTGACTGCAGTCTGGTCATCGACGCGGCCAGCATCAGCCGGCGGCATGCCGCCTTCACGTACGACGGGACCAACTACTACGTCCAGGACCTGGATAGCCGCAATTTTACCTATCTTAATAACGTGCGGGTGGATCCCAAGGGACCGCCGCAGCTGCTCAAGGACGAGGACCGGGTCAAGTTCTGCGATCTGGAATACGTCTTCCGCAGCACTGATCCGGCTCCCAACGGTGGCATTCTGTTCGTGGACGACGACGCCGATACGAGCAATTCGACGATCATGTCGAAGGTCGGGGTGTCGTCGGCGCAAGGGGCGATGCAGCTGACGGCCAGTCCGGAGGCGAAGCTCAACGCGTTGCTGGCGATCAATCGCAGTCTGGGGCGCGCGCTGGTTCTGGACGAAGTCTTGCCACAGGTGTTGAACAGCCTGTTCAAGATTTTCGTGCAGGCCGATCGTGGCTTCATTGCCCTGCGCAATCCGGACGGCACGCTGGTGCCGCGCTGGTCCCGGGCGTGGCGCGAGGATGCGGCGGAGACGATTCGAGTCAGCCGGACGATCGTCAACAAGGTGATGGAGACCCAGGAGGCGATTCTGTCGGCGGACGTCATGATGGACGAGGAGTTCAACAAGGCGCAGAGCATCGCCGATTTTCGCATTCGGTCGATGATGTGCGCGCCGTTGTTGGACAGCCTGGGCAACTCGATGGGAGTGATCCAGGTCGACACGGTGAAGCAGAGCAAGCGATTCCAGCAGGAGGATCTGGAAGTCTTGCTGGCCGTGGCCAGCCAGGCGGGCGTCGCCATCGACAATGCCCAGATGCACGAGCTGGCGTTGCGCCAGCGCGTGATGGACCGGGACCTGGAGTTGGCCAACGAAGTCCAGCACCGGTTCCTGCCCGACACGCGTCCCGCGGTAGCGGGGTACGAGTTCTTCGATTTCTATCGGCCGGCGCATCAGATCGGCGGAGACTACTTCGACTATCTGCAATTGCCGGACGATCGGGTGGGTGTGATCGTAGCCGACGTGGTGGGCAAGGGTGTGGCGGCTGCGCTGCTGATGGCCAAGTTATCAGCGGAGGCCCGGTTTTGTCTGGCATCCGGTGGGGATGCGGCGGCCGCGGTGAGCATGCTCAACCGGCGGCTGTGCGAGCTGCATCTGGATCGTTTTGTCACGGCGGTGGTGGCTCTGCTGGACTCGAAACGTCATGAAGTATCCATCGCCAACGCGGGCCACATGGCGCCGATCCTGCGGACGAAGGACGGCAAGGTGATGGAGCCGAGCAGCGCGGAAGCGGGTCTGCCGCTGGGGATCGATGAAACGCCCGACTACTCTCAGGCCAAGGTGCACCTGGGACCGGGCGAATCCTTGACCATGTACACAGACGGTCTGAATGAAGCGGTCAGCGAGACGGGCGAGTACTTCACGATCGACCGGATCCGCAAGCGGATCCAGGCGACCAGTGGCCTGCCGTCGGTGGTCGGCGATGCGGTGATCCAGGACGTCTGCCGTTTCATCGGGCAGGGCACGCAGAGCGACGACATGTGCCTGGTGACGTTGGGGCGCCTGGCGTGAAGGCCGCCCCCGGGCCGGGCCTGGCTGGCGGCCCGGAGGGGCGGAGACTGGGCGCGCCGCGAAA
>DAISIS010000584.1:0-3557 GCA_036821925.1 Pirellulaceae bacterium | reverse complement strand
CTTCATCTGGTACCAGACGGGACTGCGCGAATGGTTGCTCGATCTGCGCGAAACTCTGGACGCAGTTGTAGAGGGCCGGCCGGACGCGGTCACGATGCACGTGGGGGTCGCGCGGGCCTGCTGGCCGCCCTTTGCCGGTCGCGTGCCGCTCATCATCCAGTCCATCGTGGGTCGGCCTGACGACACGGCGGACAACCAACTGGGCATTCCCGAAGACGCCGTGCGACTTGGCGCGGACGCCTTCGCGACCTGCGCTTTCGTGCGTGGTTCGACCGAGGCGGCGCATTTGAGACGTGTGGCCGACTTCGTGCGGGATGCTGAGCGGTTGGGCATGCCTGTCATCGTGCACACCTATCCGCGCCGGTTCTCCGGATCCGCCGTCGAGGTATCCTATGACGCGGAGGACATCGCGTGGGCCGTGCGGTGCGCGGTGGAATGTGGTGTTGATGTGATCAAGGTCCCGTACTGTGGCGATCGGGCCGCCTATGCGCAGATAGTACGGGAATGCCCCCTGCCGGTCGTGGCGGCCGGTGGCCCCAAGGCGGCCACGCTCCGCGCGGCACTGGAGATGGCGGCTGACGTCGTAGCCAGCGGCGCACAGGGGATGACGTTAGGGCGCAATATCTGGGGTTTTCCGAGTGTGCGCGCAGCGCTCGAGGCGTTCAAGTCGGTGATCCATCACGGCCTGAGCGCTGACGAGGCGCTGCGGGGAGCCGGCCTGACGTCGCCCGAACCGTGACGCGGCTTCGCGCGACGGCCGCGAAGACCGCCGCCGATGCGCAGCCGCCGGGCACGCTCAACAATTACCCAAGAATTACACGACGCCCGGCCGGGCGCCGCCGGGCCGCCAGTCGCGCCGTGAAGGCCGCGAAACGCGCTGTAACCGCGGTGCCGCGTCTGTGGAACGTTGCTCCGGACACCGCAATTACACATTTCTTACATCGCGCATACACAGCCGATACACCGCCGCCTGCGGGTCGCTGTCGCGTGCCGCCGTGCGGCAAGAAGCCGGCGGCGTTCTGGATGGACGGGTGAGCGCAGACCGATATACTGCGCTGCACCACACCAAGACACAGGTGACATCCCATGAACATTCTGCTGCTCAGCCCGCCGACGCCCGACACGTTCTGGAGTTTCAAGCATGTGCTCCGTTTCGTCTCGAAGCGGGCCGCCTTTCCGCCGCTGGGGCTGTTGACGGTGGCCGCAACATTGCCGGACGATTGGCACCTCAAGCTGGTAGACATGAACGTGCGCCGGCTGACCGACCGTGATCTGCAGTGGGCAGACTACGTCCTGCTGAGCGCCATGATCGTGCACAAGGATTCGATCGCGGGCATCGTGGACCGGTGTCACAGCTTCGGTAAGCCGGTCATTGCCGGCGGGCCGCTCTTCACCACGGGCCACGAGGCATTCCCGGACATTGATCACCTGGTGTTGGGGGAAGCTGAAGAGCTCATGCCGCAGCTGGTAGCAGATATGCGCTGCGGGACACTGCGTCACATGTATACGGCAACGCGTCGTCCTGAGATCACACAGGTCCCCATACCGCGCTGGGACCTGATCAATCTGCGGCACTACGTGACGATGTCCGTGCAGTTCTCGCGGGGCTGCCCGTTTGACTGCGAGTTCTGCGACATCGTCGTCATGAACGGGCGTGTCCCACGCACGAAATCGCCGGCGCAGCTGGTGGCCGAGCTGGAGCAACTGCGGGTGCGCGGCTGGCAGGACATGGTGTTCATCGTCGACGACAATTTCATCGGCAATAAGAGGCAGGCCACTTTGCTGCTGCAGGAGCTGATCCGGTGGCGGCAGCGTACGGGCACGCAGATGGGGTTCCTGACGGAAGCGTCGACCAACCTGGCCGACGATCCGGAGCTGTGTGAGCTCATGGTGCAGGCGGGCTTCAAGAAGGTATTCGTGGGGCTGGAGACACCGTCGACAGAGAGCCTGCAGGAGTGCGGCAAACTGCAGAACTGCCGCCGCGACCTGGCGGAATCGGTCGCAATTCTGCAGCGCGCCGGGCTGGATGTCATGGGCGGATTCATCGTGGGATTCGACAACGATCCCGTCGACATCTTCAAGCGCCAGTTCGACTTCATCCAGCGGTCGGGGGTGGTCACCGCGATGGTGGGACTCCTGACCGCCCTGCCCGAGACACGGCTGTACCAGCGGCTCCAGCAGGAAGGGCGTCTCGAGACGGAAAGCACCGGGAACAACACGCAGGCCGCGCTCAATTTCCGGCCGGTCCTGGGGCGTGAGTACCTCCTTAACGGCTACCGCGACCTGATGAAGAAGCTGTACGAGCCGCGCCACTACTACCAGCGCATCTGCACATTCCTGCAGCACAAACGGCCCGGCGTCTCACGCGGCAGACTGTCCTGGTCCGACTTCCAGGCATTCCTGAAATCGCTCTGGCTGCTGGGCGTCTGGCACCGCGGCCGGCTCGCCTACTGGCGACTCTGCCTCACGACCTTGGTCTGGCGGCCGCGCCAGTTCCATCACGCGCTGGAACTGGCCATCATCGGCTATCACTTCCGCCGCGTGTCCCAGCTGCTCTGACCACGCAGCCTGCGCCACCGCTCGACGGACTCGCTGCACCGCGTTGCACGCGATCGTCCTCACCCGGCTGCCAGCTCGCGCGTGTACTGGGCGTTGGCCGTGATCTCGTCAAAGAACCGTGGGTACATGCCGACGATCACACCATCGGTAGGCTTGATATTCTCGAACGCGAACTGGAACGCGTTGCGAACAATGTCCTGGCTGTCGCACAGTCGTCCGGCGCCGAGGATCTTGAAGCCCAGGCAGGGCTTCTCCACCTCACGGATCACGCGGGTCATGGTCTGCGGGTCCGTGCGATAGAACGGGTACGCGATCTGCAGCGTCTCAGGGGCCAGGGGGCCATTCCCTCCCGGCGCCGTCTTGCGGGTCAGGAAGTAGAAGCAGCACATAAAGAAATCCACCTCCCATCCCTGGTCGGCAATCGTGCGAATGCAGTCCGGATTGTGCGCCGAGACGCCGGCCAGGAGTCCGCGATCGTGCACGGCCTTCACGTAATCGTGCACCTCCTGCCCCTTCCCTTCGTGGAACAGCGAGTCCGTCGCACCACCGTGATGGACCAGTGCGAACGGCTGCGTGTCCTGAATCGTCTTGTCGATGCTGTCCCGACCGGCATGCAGTCCGAAGAACTGCATCTGGGACCCATGCTCCCGCACCCGCCGCAACACCTCCACCGTCGTCTCCCCGACGGAGAACTGATGCACATTGATGCCCGCCGCCTCGCAATCGAGCAGGAACGTCACGGTCTGATCCGCTGTGAAGTACTCTTTCATGTGCCGGTCGGTATGCGGCCCGAGGTAGGAATAGCCGCCAATCGGGTTCCAACCGGCGATGAGGCGCGTGATGGCGTGGTCACCCAGCGAGATCGTCGGCAAGCCGGGTGCCGAGCCGGGCGCCGGATCGCCTGCGGCAGCCGCGCCGGTCCACGCGAGCCCCGCGGCCGCCATCAGGCCTCCCAACTGCGACAAAAACACGCGCCGTTCCACCTCCCGAACATCACG
>DAISIS010000583.1:0-3564 GCA_036821925.1 Pirellulaceae bacterium | reverse complement strand
GCGGCTTCCAGTGCCGCGACTTGTCCACGATGAACTGGCCCGACTCCCAGGCCGCTTCGTCATGAAAAGGCATGCCAAAGCGTTCCCACTGGCCCGGCTCGAGCTTGCCCTGGTCTGGCCAGAATGCCGCACCTACGCGGCGGAACTCCGGATGATCCATGAAGATCTCGGGGTTGTAAGCCGGATACGAATCGGCATCGAGCGACAGGACTTCTTTGTAAGGACAGTACGCAGCGGCCAACGGCTTGAGTTCCCAACCACCGAGCAATCGCCGCGAAATCCCGTGTTCCCGGCAAAACGAGTTACCGCAGATCCAGCCGACCTGGAAGGGTTCGAGGGCGCGCAGCATGCGCAGATCAAACTCACCGCGATCACCCAGGTACCAGACTTGGATCGGCAGCGTGCAGCCGGTCTTGCGGATGCAGGCGATCGTGACAAACAGCGACGGGAAGAACCGCCAGCCGCCGCCACAGATCACAATGCCGCGCTCGTGCGTCCAGGCGGGCGGCTCGTCATGCCGATGAGGACACGGTATGTGTTGCTTGTCGATGATGACCATGAGTTCTTCTCCCGTCGTCAATAGCACGTCAGCACCACAATCTGTCCGTCGTAATCGCCAGGTTGTCCGGGCGGCCCACAGGGACAGATCACGCAGAGGCTGCAGGGAGCTAACAGCAGGTACCAGAAGCTGTACTTCTCGACCCACATCCATGACGAAAACCCGCAGCCGCTCGATCCGCTGCCGCTGCCCGAGCCCGTGCCTGCGCCACCGGAACTGCCCGAGCCGGACTCGGTGCCGGGACCGGTACCGCCGCTCGATCCGCTGCCTGATCCAGTCCCCGATCCGGATCCGCTGCCAGTGCCCGATCCCGAACCGCTGCCTGAGCCACTACCCGGCACATCGCCGGAACCAGAGCCCGACTGACCACTGCTTCCTGGACCCGACGCGCCACTACCGCTGCCGGATCCGCTGCCTGGTGGCCCGGTACCGCTGCCAATGCCAGTGCCAGATCCGGTTCCCGTGCCGGAACCTGATCCGGTACCGCTGCCCGATCCGGTGCCACTGCCGGATCCACTGCCGCTGCCGCTTCCACTTCCTGATCCGCTGCCGGAGCCATCACCACTGCCTGAACCACGACCTGTGCCACTGCCGCTGCCGGATCCGCTGCCTGGAGGTCCTGTGCCGCTCCCTGTGCCTGTGCCGGTACTGCTCCCGGATCCCGAGCCACTGCCGGAGCCACTTCCTGATCCGCTGCCCGAGTCACTACCCGAACCACTGCCGCTGCCTGATCCCGAGCCATACCCGCGGCAACACCAGCACGCGGACATGTCGATCGTGTAGCCCATCACTGACCACTCCCCGGGCAGTGCTCCTCACCGATGGTCGTACCGGGTGGCAAGCAGATGTCGCGTGTGCACACCGACAAGCGACATGTGACGGGATCGAACACAACGTTCGTCACCACGGTGACGCACGGGCCGGAACCCGACCCCGAACCGCCCGATCCCGGGTCACAGCATCCGTCGGCCAGTGCGATCACCTCCCACACGCCGCTGTCTGCAAAATGTTTTGCCAGGCCGTACTTGCCGGCCGGGACACCGGTCGTCGGCACCACGCCCAGCGCATCGACCACGGTGAACACAAGGGGCTGTGGACACCACTTCACGCCGTCGTACAGTACGAGCGCCGCAGGCGCCGAGCCACAGCGTGTGAGACTCGAGGACAGTACAAACCGCCAGTGGTCCTCGTAGTCTCCGAGCACCTGCCAGCGACCTTCGTATTCATTCCACGTACACCACACCCAGTCGCCGCTGCCGAACTTGGCGGGCACTCGTCCCGTGGCTTTGTGCAGTGCCACGACAGCAGAGCGCTGCGCCGGCGGATAACCGGCTTGATGCCAGATGGTCTCGGTGGCCTCACTCGTATCGGCCGTGTATGTGTGGCTGTCAGCGAAGTAAAACACCGGCCGGCAGCCGGGCATCTTCATCCAGCCATCTGGTTCGGGCGACGTGGCTGCTTGCCATGTGCCGGCAAGTTGAAAGACAGCAAAGCGTGCACGCTCACTCAGTCGCACGACCGCCCACTTCACGCCCGTGCCCGCTTCCCTCCAAAGGATGCGCGTCTGGCCGTTGGACGCACTGCGAAGGTGCGTGGTCGTACCGATAATCGGCTCGGCATAGAGATCCGTCTCGCGCACGACGTCCACGCGCACAGGCGTGACACCCGCGACGATCCCCCGACCGATTGCGTCCTCGGCCAGCGGCTCGAGCAGCACTGCAAACCGTTCACTTCGACTCGGATCGGCAGGCAGATCGCCAGCGAAGGCGACCTGGTTCTTGAACTCCGCGAGATTGTCCGAGGGGTTGATGATGGGATCACGCAGCGCCAGGACGCTGTAGCGGTCGAGACTTGCACCGCTGTCGTTGCCTACCCGGATGATCCCCGTCTGACGCGCCTCGCGGTCTGTTTCCTGCCGCACGTCATGACGCCGCTGCCGATCCGCTCGCACCGCATCCACAAAGGCGTTGTACGCGGCGGCCGGGATCTCCAGCCGCTGACCAGCCTGCACTTTCTGGAGCGGGTCGCCCATCGCTTACGTCCCTATGCCCAGCGCGGAGAAATCCCCCAGTTCGTACACCTGCTCGACATAGGCCGCGATGGGGCGTTTGACCAAGACATGCTGGTCCTCGGCATCGGCGTAGCGGACCCACAAGTACTCCCAGCCCTTCTTGACGATGCCCGTGATGGGGCCGACCGCCAGGCCGGTGACGTTCGGGCTGGCCGCGAAGCGGTAGGTGATCTCCCAGTCGTCGCTTCCCCGCTTGGAACCTGTGGCCCCCAAGAAAAGCACCTCGCCCGTCGCAAACCCCTTGAATGTCGCGCCGTTCACCTTACCCGTGAGACAGAACAGGGCGGCCTTGTAGGCCGGGGTCACGAGCGTGCCAGATAGGTAATGAGTCTCCGTGAAGCTGTAGACCGGCACTGTGATGTCCGTTCCCTCGACGCTGTCGGTCGTGACGCCCAGAGCACCCTGGAAATTGGGGGCCGTCAGCCCGGCCGGTGCGTAGCCGCCCATCGTCTGGAGGCTCTGCGTGATGTGCTGCGTGCCGCCACCGGTGTCGAACGTGAACTGAGACTCGCTCTCGAGCAACACGTATCGGACCGTACATTCCCACACGCCACCACCAAGCGGCGCGACCGAGAAGCTGTCCCGCACCAGTCCGTCGTACGTCGTGGGGGCCGTCGCGGCCACGAGGGCCTTCACCTGCAGGTCGTCTTCGGTGCCCCGGACCAGGTACAGGAGTTCGGTCGAGGGACTTGGGCCTTCGGTCGCCTCGCGGCTGTTGAAACGTTCGTCAATCGTGATGGCCATATTGAGTCCTACGACGTGAAGACGAGTTTGCCTTGCTTGGCCTGGTCCACCAGTTGCTTGGTGTTTGTGACGATCTGTTCGGTGGCCTTGGCTGTACGCTCGGCGAGGCTGTCGGCTCCCAGACCACGTGCGGCCAGCGCACTGAACGTGCCCTGCGTGTCGATCTTGCGTTGTTCTTCGCCCAGGAGCG
>DAISIS010000582.1:0-3573 GCA_036821925.1 Pirellulaceae bacterium | reverse complement strand
GCCGGCGCGATCGAGCCTGTCAACAAGCGCACTGCCACGCCGCACATGCAGCTCGACATGGCCAACCGTCCGTATTGGAACCAGAGACTCCATTCGACGAACTCATTGGCACAATCTGCGGATCGTCCGGATCCTGGCGCAAATGACTTCGTTGGCACTTCCCAGTCTTGGTGTCGGCCGCCGGCACAACCCGAATTCAACGCAGTACTGGACCCTGACGCAAACGCTACGTTCTGGAAATCGGGTCTGATGCTCAGGATCCGATCCAGCGCGCAACACGTTACAGATGACAGGCTCGACTTGATTCCTGCGAGCGGACCAGACGCGGGCGTGCCGAACTGCTACAGCTTACCCTGGCCGGACAGGTTGCCAGTGGCGGAGCAGCCGCCGAAGCCGGCGCAGGCAAAACCCCGACCGGCCTACCCGTCACTGCGCTCGTACCGCTCGGACTCGGCACACAGCCAGGCGAGTTCCCGGCCGAGCGCCAGGTATTTCAGGCCGTAGGCGCAGGCAGTGGTCACTGCGGCCACCGCCGTGATGTACGTGGGCGATGCGACTGACGACGACAGGCTGAGCAGCGTGACAGAGACGACCATGGCCACGCAGGCCACCGTTCGTTTGCCACGCATCTCCCGCACGAGATACTGCGCGCGCTGGGCGCTGAACGACGACCGCGTGCTGATGTTGGCCAGCTCCCGCAATTCAGAGATCGCATCGCGACACTCGGGCACGCCAAGCGGGGCGCCCGTCACGGGGGGCGGCGGGGGCGAGGGCGCGGGAGACGCTGCCGCAGGCGCCGGGGTCCGGCTCACGCGTTCCACCGCCGGTCGCGCGGCGGCCGGCGTGTCCCGCACAGGGCTCGTGGAGAACTGCCGTGTCCGCTCCAGCAGCGCCGCCATATACTCCTCGATCGATGGCTCTTCCCGCTCCGGCGCCCCTTCCGCGTCCGGACGGGGCACAGCAATTGTTTCGCGGAGCTGGCTCGGCGGCACGGCGTCGGCGGACTTGCGTAGGCCCTCGCTCAGCGGCGGATCCATCACGATCGTGGCGGCCGCACGGCGTCCTGAGCCCGATGATATCCCGGCATCCGAGCCCATATCGGACGGCGTCTGAACCATGTTGAGCCCCCTTCTCCCGATACGGCGGCAGGCAGCACAGCCGTTGGCGCGACCCGTAACGGTCTGCGGCGTCACGGTCTGCGGCGTCATCGTGCTGCCGCTCTGCCATGTTGGACCGAACGCGCTATGGCCGGACAGATCCTTCGTAGATATCTAGCTTCTCGCGAGCCGCCAGTCAAAGGTCGGGGACGGGTTGTGAGGGTGCCCCGGCACCGCGTCCGCGGCGCGCGCCACGTTTCGCGGATCGCACGGATGGTAGGGGCGCAGCACAGCCTTACGGCTGGGTCGACACCACAATCACCTCCCCCTGCTGCCGATGCGACAGGCCGGCCGGCGTCAGGGTCGCATCGAGCAGTGCCGGCAGCGGGACTTCGTGCACGTCAAAGGAGACGCGTGTGCCGAGCCGCTCCTCCACCCCCGCGTCGTAGGCGAAGGTGACGCCCAGCTGTCTGGCGAGCGTTTCCAGGACCGCTTCCACCGGTTGACCTGTGACCTTGAGCGTGAAGACAGTCTTGCCCGCCGAGCGCGACGACGACGACGGCCGGCGCGCGGCGTGCGACTGCAGCAAACGCTCGAGCCGCTCGTGCTCCTCCCGAGTCCCCTCCAACACGACGCGCTGGCCCCGCGCGTCGATCGTCGCCTGCGGGAACTGCGACTGCACGGCCGCGACCTGTGACGACGACAGGGTGGCCGGATAGTCGCGGGCGATCAGCGTCTGTTCGGGCAGCGGTACCAGCTGCACCGTGTGACCATCGTCCGCGCAGGCGAAACTCAGACCAAAGCCGGCCAGGACCAGGGTCGCGCGATCGGTCCACGGCAGCGCCGGGAGGTCGAGCGCGGGCCACAGGTCGTGCGGTACACGTTCGCTCCCCTCGAACGTGACGTCGGCCTCCCGTGCCAGCTCGTCCAGCAGCGCGCGTGGTTCTGCCAGGTCATCCCATCGCCAGGCACGCACGGCGCCCAGTCGCTGTGCCACGGGACGCGGCAACTGCTGGACCTCCGCGCGCCGCGCACTGGCCACTTCAGCCAGGTGCGCGGTCCCCAGCCGCGGTCCGACATAGACCACACCGTCCAGATAGGCCGGCGCGGCATCACACTGCGCCGCGAGCCGCTCCAACACCTCCCGCACAGCCACGTCATGCACTGACAACTCAATGCCACAGCCTGGATCGATGCGCCGATCGAGCATGATGGCGATCTGCTGGGCGCGGGCCAGGGACGACAGCGCATGGCGGAGCGGCGTGCCGGCCGACCAGAACGCGTCGCGGACACGGGCGTTGAGCACCTGCTGGAAGGCCGCGCCGGTCTTCCAGCGGGGCGGCGCCCCCTGCTCCTCGCCCCCAGCTGCCACAGACGCGGCTGCCACAGACAGACAGAAAACGCAGCCGTACCAGGCAGCCATCGCCACCCCGCGCCAGCGTAAGGGTTTACCCAGCCTACTCATATCGCGGACCCCGCGGGCCTCCAATCTCATCTTGTTCCTCTATCTTGACACCGGCGGCCGACACGCCACACGCGGAAAGCCTCGATCATCCAGTGCTGCAGTTGTGCATCGCGCGGTCGCCAATTACACTCGAACTCGTGGCGTGTGTGTCGGCCGGCGCGACTCACGCTCTGTCCGCGATCCATCGCGATCGGTCACTGGCAAGGGACGAAACGGGAGGCATGTTGCGTGTCCGCTGCACCAGCGAAGGCCCCGCTGCTTGATGCCTTCTATCAACGATACCTGACCGACGAGACTTCGGCGCGGTTCGTGGCCGAGGTTTCACGCCATTATACCTTGGGAACCTTGGCGCGACTGGCCGCCGGTGGCTCCCGCACCACGCGCCGCGCCGCCGTGTTGTCGATCGGGTTCCTGGGCGACTTCCGCTGCAACGAACTGCTGGGGCGTGCGCTGCACGACCACGATCGCGTCGTTCGTCTGCTGGCCGAGAACGGCATTCGGGAACTCTGGTATCGCGACGGCTCGGAACAGCAGCAGCACCAGTTGCAGTCCATCATCCGCTTCAACAATTCGTTCCGGTACGATCAGGCGGCGCGCGAGGCCACGCGGTTGATCCAGGAAGTGGATGGCTTCGCGGAAGCCTGGAACCAACGCGCCATCGCTTTGTATCAGATGGAACGGTACAGCGAATCGCTGCGCGACTGCCGGGAAGCGGTCGAACGCAACCCGCATCACTTCCCGGCGGCGGTCGGCATGGGGCACTGTTACCTCGAGTTGTATGACGCGGTCGCCGCCCTCGACTGCTTCCGCCTGGCGCTGACCCGCAACCCGGACATGGAGAACGTCCGGGCCCAGGTGGGCTACCTGCAGCGGACACTCGAAGGACGCTAGCGCCGCGCTGAACCGGGCCAGTTGCTCGCGGGGCCAGTTGCTCGCGGGGCCAGTCCGCCCCGCCGCCACACGGGTACCTGATTCATCCCTGCGGCAAATTCTGGTACCATGGCTCACGCT
>DAISIS010000581.1:0-3573 GCA_036821925.1 Pirellulaceae bacterium | reverse complement strand
CGAGCCGACAAAACCGGCTATAGGAATCTCCCAGACGCCCAGGAAGCTCGACCCGAACGCGAACACGATCCAGATCATCGTCACCATGAACGTGACGCTGCCGAGATGCTGCGCCCAGCTGTGACCGGCGAAGATGGCCGCCGCGGCCAGGATCCAGAAGACGGTCAGCAGTCCCAGCGAGAACCAGAGGTTGAGCGACAGCACCTCGCGGCGACTGCCACCCGCCTGCTGGACGAACGCCATGATCTTCAGTCCGATCACCGGCAGCACACACGGCATCACGTTCAGGATCAGGCCGGCCAAGAACGCCAGCCCCAAGACGGTCGCCAACGACTTGTCGCTCCAATCCATACTCTCCGCGCCGGCCGTGCCACCCGTCTTGTGCGGCAACGCGCCCGCGGCTGCCGCCGCATCCTGCGCCACCTTGGCGTAGCTGGTCGGCGTCAGCTCCAGCGGAACCGTCCCCCGCACCGGCTGCGGCGACACCGCCACCTGCACCTGGAAATCGACACCTCTCGGCAGATCGCAACTGGTGGGGGTACACGTCTGGAAACCAATCGCGCCGGCCAGCTCGTACTGGCCCGCCACCGCGTCCTTCGGCACCTGCAGCGGAACCGTCCACGACACCGTGCCTTCGTGATAGTACTGGATCGGCTCCTCCGGCAGCCCCGACTCCACCGCCTTGGGCTCGACCGATGCCTGCGGTTTCCCATGCCGCCAGCCCGATGTCTTGCGCAGGACGATCAGCGTCGGCTTCGAGATCTTGTTCGGATCGCTCGCGGCCCAACCGTACACGTGCCAGCTGGGAGCCAGCTGGGCCGTCACGACCAGGTGGATCGTCCCGCCAGGCGCGGCGACTTTCGGCTCCACGTGCCCGACGAGCGTGATGTGGCCGTCCTCATCCCGGAACTCCCCCGCAGCCTGCGGTGACGGCAGGTAACCGGCAAACGGTGCCACCACCGACATGTCGGCGATCAACTCGCAGGACCCGTTCGTTTCACACAACTGGCCATTCACCGTGACGTCAATCTGCAGGCTTTCCGGCTCCACGCTCTCAGCCAGCTCCAACGGTGCCGTCCACGTCACTTCACGATCGAACTGCTCGATGCGAACGCCGGGAAACGCCGGGTCTTCATCCACGCTCGGGTCGCGATCGGCTGCGAAATCGCCCGTGAGCCGATAGTCCGCAGACTCCGGCACCTGGATCACCGTCGGCAGCGGCCCGCCGCGCGGTTGCGTCGTCGAATACACGTGCCAGCCCGGCTGCAGCGTGGCCGTGAGCGCCAGACGGCCGCTGCGCGATCCCTCCTGGAGCTGGAACCTCCCCGTGAATTGCACACGCGCCCCGGTCGCGTCGCCCTCGGGTGCGTCCGGAAACTGCAGATCCGCACCAAACACACCGTCAAACGCCGGTGGCGCCTCACTCTCCGTTGGCGGAGCCTGGCCACGGGCGCACGTTCCCAGTGCCGACCACACAACCAGGACTGCCAGCGTCCATCCCATCCTGCGGTACATCAGTGCATCGTCCCTTACGGCAAGCAGTCAAACGGGGCTCCATCACAACACCCCCGCGTCATCGCCAGCTCTGGCCAGGCCTGCATCAGCCCGGACACCTTCCTAGACGCCTGAGCGGGCGATTTGGTTACGGCCTCGTTACGGCCCGCGCCCCTCTGGATCCGCGGCACCGGGCCGGCCTGATTCTACCGGTCTGGTTCCGCAACGGTCAACCGCTACGTTCCACGGCCCGCCGCGGCCTGCGACGGTGCATCCCGCACGTCAATCGCATCCCAGGGTGCCGCTCGGCCCGTCCCCCAGCTGCTGCATCGCGGCCATCCGCACGATGATGGTGTCCAGCCGCTGCAGCACGCGCTGCCGGTCGGCAAACTCGCGCCGTTCGAGCAGGAGCCACCTGAGCCAGTTCATTCCCGACAGCAGGACGCACGATCGGTCGAAGACGGGAATCAGAGCGCGCTCGTCGTCCGAGAGCGGTTCCATCTGTTCGTAGGCGGCCAGCCCGATCTCCCAGCCCGGCCTGTCGTCCTGGACCAGACTGCCGAGCAGACGTGCGATGTCGAGGGCGCGCGCGTCGGTCTTCATGGCCGCGAAGTCGACCAGGCCAGTGACGCGTGGGCCGCTGAACAGCACGTGATCGTGCCACAGATCCCCGTGGCAGACCTGCAGCGGCGTGTGCCTCCGCGCGGCGGCCCGCACTTCGCGCAGCACCTCTGTCGCGCAGCGGCGATAGTGCTCGAGGATCAGGCGGGCCCGCGGCATCAGCTCGGGCGATGCCTGCCGCCGCGCCGCGCGCCCTAACTCGTCCCCCAGCCCCGCCTCCAGTTGCTCCATGAGCCGGCAGCGTTGGATGAGCGACGGCGAGCTCGCGGGGCCGGACCGGCCGGCCGGCCCCCGGCGCGCGCAGCGATGCAGGAGCGCGACACTCTGCATCGCCGCCACCAACCTGTCCTGCGTCGGGGCCTGCCGGTAGTCGGCCGTGCCGGCCAGCCACGGCGACAACTCCCACAGTCGCCCCCCGTACGCCACCCACGTCGCGCCGCTGCGCGTCGGCAAGGCCTGCGGCACGAGCCGACACCCGGCGTCGGCAATCCGCGCCAGCTGGGCGTGGATCCACGCCCAGCGTGCCGGATCCAGCGCGCCGGGTGGCCCGCCGCGCAGACACAGCGCCCCGGATGGCGCTGCCAGCTGCCACACCTCGGCGCCGCTGAACCCGCCAGCTGCGCCCAGGTATTGCACCGGCACCGCACGATCCCCGTGCGGGTACTGCGGCAACACGCAGCGTGCCAGAGGCAACCAGAGCTCCTGTGGACAGGAAAATGCGGTGATCTTTCTTCCCTCGCTTCGGCTCGGCGTGCTATCCTGTCTGCCGTGCGACTCCCACGTCAACTCGGCGATCCCTCTGATTGTATCGCCTGCCCGACTCGGCAATCGATGGGTAACGCACGCCGGCCGCAGAACGTGCCCCGGAGAACGACCACGTGAAGATGATCATCGCGATAATCCAGCCCACCAAGCTCAGCGCCCTGCGTGAGGCGCTGGTCAAGATCGGTGTGGAGCGTATGACCGTGTGCGACGCCCAGGGTTTCGCGCGGCAGCGCGGCCACACAGAGTACTACCGAGGTGTGGAATACAAGACCAACCTGCTGCGCAAAATCGCCCTGGAAATCGCCGTCAACGATGACTTCCTGGACCGGACAGTCGACACCATCGTCAGCGTGGCCCGGACCGGGCCGGACGGCAATATCGGGGACGGCAAGATCTTCGTGCTCCCCCTGGAACACGTCACCCGCATCGGCGGCACCGCCACCGGGCCCGGTGCCGTCTAGCGGCCACAGCCACCGGCAGGGCGAAGGGAATGACGGATGACGAATGACGGATGACGAATGACGAAGCACGAAGGAAGGACGAAGGCGCAATGACGAATGGGCCGCACGTGGTGTACGTTGTTCTCTAGGCCGCCCTCATCCGTCCTTCCCTCGTGCTTCGTCATTCGTCATCCGTCATTCCCTCGTGCTTCGTCATTCGTCATCCGTCATTCCCTCGTGCTTCGTCATTCGT
>DAISIS010000580.1:0-3591 GCA_036821925.1 Pirellulaceae bacterium | reverse complement strand
CGGCTTCTTGTTCACGTGCTTGTACAACGCCGCCCCGACCGAGATATCGGCCGAACCGCCGACGATGGCGTTGTTCGGATAGATGCCAAACGGCGTGAAGAACGCGTGCATCGAACCGCCCAGCCCCTTGTTGAAGCCGGCTTCCCGCGCGAAGATCTCGGCCAACGCCCCGTAGACCAGATAGTCGATCGCCAGGTCCTTGACGGAACCGGTCGCCCCCTTTTCGACCACCCGCAGGCAGTCGCCGCCGAAGTACCCCTGCATGATCTGCATCAGCGCCGGGTCGTCCAGCTTCTGGATCGCTGAGAGCCCCTTGGCCAGAATCTCGCCGTGCGAACGGTGCGACCCGTAGATGTGATCGTCGATCCCCAGCAGGAACGCCTGCCCAACCGCGGCCGCCTCCTGACCCATCGACAGGTGCGCCGGCCCGCGATGATCGTACTTGATGTCCTTGTAGTGCCCCTGCTTCTTCACCGAATCCAGCATGTTCTCGAAGGTGCGGATGAGCATCATGTCACGCTGGATGCGGAGCAGGTCCTCCTTGCTGACATGGCCCGCCGCCAGCTCGTCGGCTACCGTGCGGTCGTACTGATTGACCGGGATCGGCGGAATCTCGACGAAGCTCTTCGCACGCATCTCGGTGGGATTGATCGGCACTGTCTTGGGCATGACCAGGATCTCCTCTCAACGCGGCCCGGTGGCCGGTCTGGTCCCGCCGCGTCTCCCCACGGCCGGACAAGATCGTCCACGCTCCACGCCGCTTCTGTATTGCTATGTGTCTGCTCGCTCGCCAAAAAGCACTTCAATGTGTTGTTCGTCAAAGAACCGCTTCCACGGTGCGTCCGGTGGGCAGTCCGTCACCACCGTGCTGATCTTCGACCAGTCTACAATCTGGAACAACGACGCGCCTCCGAACTTGCTGCTGTCGATCAGCAGGACCGTCCGCCGCGCGTGCTCTACTACCTGCCGGTGCAGATGCGCGCTGGCCACGTCGCTCGCCGACGGGCCGAAATCCATGCTCACGCCATCCGCCCCCAGGAACGCTACGTAACCACGCACCTGGTTGAGCGCGCTCATCGCCATCGGACCCACCGTGTCCATCCGGTCCGGACGATACTCGCCGCCAATCAGGAACACGTTGAGCCCCGGACTGTTCAACTGCAACGCCAGCCGCGCGCTGTTGGTCAGCACCGTCACACCCTGCATCTTCTTCAGATGGGGAACCATCTCGGAACAGGTCGTCCCCGCGTCCAGGAACACCTGGTCCCCGTCGGAGAGCAAAGTGGCGGCCAACCGGCCAATCACACGCTTCTGCTCCACAGCCCGCAACTGCTTGGCCCGGAACGAGTAGTCCCGCTGCCGCGGCAGCGTCGCGCCGCCATGGACCAGCAGCAACTCGTCCTCGCCCGCCAGGGCCTTCAGGTCCCGCCGCACCGTCGCCCCCGACACGTTCATCGCTGCCGCCAGCTCCTTGACGGTAAGATGCTTCTTGTCAAGCAGTTGTGTCAGGATCTGTTTGCGGCGTTCTTCCGTGGCTTGACTCACGGCGGACCTCGCGTTACCTTAGCTTTTTCTCAGACTGCGCACAGTTAACACAGAATCGACAAAGAAATCAATAGCCTGATCAAGATTTTGATCAAGTTGAACTGTCTGGTGAAGAAAAGTCTGCAGTTTCTTCACGGCCGGCTTGTTCGTTCTTTACAGAGGGGGGATCATCGGTGCCTGCCCGTGGGGCCTACGAGCTGATCCGAGGACATGAGCATGCGATCAATTACTCTGCCCCCGTTGGCCGGCGGCGCGGCTGCTGCCACGGTGGTTCGCTGGCTGAAGCAACCCGGTCAAGGGTTCAGTGCGGGGGATGCACTTGTGGAGCTGGAGATCGAGGACGCGCTGGTGCAGCTGGAGGCCGCCGGGGCGGGCACGCTGACGCGGATCCTCGCTCAACCCCAGCATACGGTCAGGCCGGGTGCGGACCTGGCGCAAGTGACTGACTCGGGTACCTCACAACCACCCTCGCAGCTGCCACCTTCCCAGTCGGAGACGCACGTGACACACCAGCAACCGACCGCCGTGGCGGGCACGCCCGCCAATGTCACGCCCATTCTGATGCCGCAGGCCGGCAACACGATGGAAGAAGGGACGTTGATCTCGTGGAAGGTCGCGGAGGGGGACCGCATCCAGGTCGGCCAGGTGATCTGCGAGATTGAAACGGACAAGGCGACGATTGAGTACGAGTCGCCTGACGCGGGGCGGTTGGCCCGCATTGTGGTGCGGGAGCAGGAGACGGTGCCGATCAAGGAGCCGATTGCGCTGCTGGCCGACAACGACGCGGACGCGGACGCCTATCTGGCGGCACAGGGTGCGGCCGCTCAGGGGACAGCAGCGCCGGGTGCAGCAGCGGCGGCCAGCGCCCCGGGTGCTGCGGGGGTGGCCCCGTCGGCAACGCAGCGGATGCCGAGCGGGCCGGCGCCGGTCACGGCGGAGGGGCGGATTAAAGCCTCGCCGGCGGCGCGCAAGCTGGCGCAGGAGCGCGGCGTGGATTTGAGTCGGGTGGGCGCGGGACGCGGGCCGGAGGGACGCATTCTCTCGAGTGACGTGGCGACGGCGCAGGTCGGGGCCAGCGTGGCGGGGGACGGGCAGGCGGTGCGCCGGCCGATGTCGAAGATGCGCCGCGCGATCGGGTTGAATCTGCAGAAGTCGAAACAGACGGTGCCGCACTTCTACGTGCGGCTGACCATCAACGCGGAGCCGCTGTTTGCCTACTATCGCGCGCAGAAGCCGCAGACCAACTGCACGCTCAACGACTGTGTCGTGCTGGCGGTGGGCCGGGCGATGGCCGAGTGCCCGGCGGTGCGGAGCCAGATTCACGGTGACGAGGTCGTGGAATTCCCGCACGCCAACATCGGCATCGCCGTGGGGGTCGACGAGGGGCTGGTGGTGCCGGTGGTGCGCAGTGTCGAGACGTTGACACTCACGCAGCTGGCGGCCGAGGCGAAGCGGGTGGTCGAGAATGCCCGCAACGGCAAGCTCGAGAACATCGGGCACGGGAACTTCACGATCACGAACCTCGGCATGTTCGGCGTGGAGGAGTTCGGTGCGATCATCAACCCGCCGGAGTCCGGCATCCTGGCCCTGGGAGCCGTGCGGGAAGCGGTGATGGTCGAGGCCGGCGCGATCCGCACGGGCCGCGTGATGACGATGACGCTCAGCGCCGACCACCGCCTGGTCGACGGCCTGCTGGCCGCCCAGTTCCTCGGACGCCTGCGCGAGATCCTGGAGAACCCCAGTGGCGAGTTGTCCTAACGATCCCCTCAACCTGACGATGGCAAATGAGTACTGAACACTTCGATATCTGTGTCATCGGTGCCGGCCCTGGCGGCTACGTCGCCGCGTTGAAAGCGGCGCAGATGGGTGCCCGGACGGCCGTGATCGAGCAGGGAAACCTGGGCGGCACCTGCCTGAACGTCGGCTGCATCCCGTCCAAGGCGCTGCTGTCTTCGGCCGAGCTGCTCCACAGCGTGCAGAACGCGCGGAAGTGGGGCGTAACCGTCGGCGGCGAGATCGGCTTCGACTGGCCGGAAATCACGCAGC
>DAISIS010000579.1:0-3617 GCA_036821925.1 Pirellulaceae bacterium | reverse complement strand
GCCAGCTGGTGGCGCTGGACTTCGCCGGCTATGCGATCGGTGGCCTGAGCGTGGGGGAACGCCCAGAGGAAATGTATGCCATGCTGGATGCCACCTGCCCGGCCCTGCCGGCGGACCGGCCGCGTTATCTGATGGGGGTGGGGAGGCCTGCGGATATTCTGGAGGCGATCCGCCGCGGCGTCGATCTGTTCGATTGCGTCATGCCCACCCGCAACGGCCGCAACGCGCTGGCCTTCACCGACCGCGGCCCGCTTCGTCTGCGCAACCAGGTCCACCGGTGCGACCCACAGCCGCTGGAGCCCGATTGCCCGTGCCTGGCTTGTCGCCACAGCCGGGGCTACCTGCACCATCTGTTCAAGGCGGGCGAGATGCTCGGCCCCATGCTGCTGACCGTGCACAACTTGACCTATTATCAGCGTCTGATGCGCGGCGCACGGGAGGCGATTGAGCGGGGTCGATTCATGGACTTTTTCCAGCAGCGGATGGCCGGCTGGTCGGCCGCGGCACGGCAGGATGCCCCGACGGCGTGACGCCGTGACGCCCTGCGCTGCCTGGCTGCCCGGCCGCGGCCGCTGAGCGGCTGCCGGGGGCCTGTGCGCTGCGCCCTTGCTCGTTGCGCCACAAGACCTTAAGATATCGGCCTATTCAATCGGGGGTAGGCCCGAGCGGAGCTGCCGTCGGGCCATTTTCTGATGCCAGCGACTGGCGGCCGGGGCGCGCAGGCCCGGATGTGGCCGCCGGTTCCCGGTTGTGCCGCATGCTGAGTTCAGTGATGCGCTGAGAGATCGGACCAGTGTGCCGGAAGGTGCCGTGGCGGTGCATCCGGCCGACCCGTGAAGGGGGAAACAGCGTTCCATGCCAACAGCGTTGCATTCAATCGCGGGCGTGTTGCTGGCGGAAGGCGACAAAACGCCGTCCGGCCCGGCCAGCATGCTGGTGTCGTTGGCGCCGTTCATTCTGATTGCGGTGTTCTTCTATCTGCTGATGATTCGCCCCGAGCGGCGGAAGCGCGCGGAGCTGACCGCGATGCTGAACAATCTCAAGAAGAACGACCGCGTGGTGACGATTGGCGGTATCTTCGGCACCGTGGTCAACGTGCAGAAAGAGCTGGACGAAGTCACGCTCAAGGTGGATGAGAACACGAATACGAAGCTGCGGGTGCAGCGCGCGGCCATCGCCCGCGTGCTCGCCTCGGACAGCGCCGCGCCGGTGAAAACTGATTGACCAGTCACACGTACCCAGACCCGCCCCATGAGGTTCTCGGGAATTAGGAAGTTCCTGTCATGCTTGATTCCTTGTACTTGCCCGTGTTGATGGCCCAAGAGCAGAGCACTGTTTCTGGTGGGGCATTGAAGATTCTGCTGTTCTTTGGCATCGTCGCGCTGGCGATCGTGTTGCCGATCGTGCTGGGATCTGTCGTGGCCAAATGGCTGCGGATGCGCGGCTACGAGTGGAAGCTCAGCTTGATCTTCGTCACGGTGGCGGTCGCCCTGCTGATCGTCTTCCGCGCCTACGACTTTGAACAGGGGAAGTTCCGCATGCCCATGGGGGTGGACCTCAAAGGCGGTGTGGTGCTGATCTACGAGATCGATCTGGGCACACGGGGGGCCGCAGCGCGGGGCGAGGACGAGCCGGAGATCAACATGCCGGACCTCGTGCAGGCGCTCACCAACCGGATCAACCCCAGCGGCACCAAGGAAATCGTGATTCGCCCCTACGGCGACCGGCAGGTGGAGATCATCATTCCGGAAGTCGAGACGGAAGAGGTGACGCAAATCAAACGGCAGATCGGCACGGCCGGCATGCTGGAATTCCGCATTGTGGCGAACACGCGCGACCACCAGGACATCATTGCGCTGGCCGAAGAGCAGGCGCAGAATCCGGACCCGGCGCGGCGGATCAGCAAGAACGTCGTGAGCCGCACCGTGGTGGACGGCGCGCCGCGTGAGGAACGCGTGGGATTCTGGGCCCAGGCCGCCAAAGAGAAGCTCAAGGCCGTCGAGCTCGAAGGGAATATTCTGCGCAACGGCACGACCGGCGAGATGATCGATCGCCAGACGCTCGGCCCGATCCGCGATAACCAGCAGATGCTCGAGGACTACCTGCAGGAAAACGGGCTGCAGGATGTCGACTTCCTGGTGGCCACCAACGACGGCTGCGACGTGACGGGCGACTACCTGGGGATGGTGGCGGCCAGCACGGACGAGTACCTGAGCCCGTGCGTGAACTTCCGCATGCGGGGTGAGGGGGTCCCCAAGTTCCAGCTGCTGACCAGCTCGAATCTGCCCGACACGGATTCGACCCCGCCCTTCTACCGGCATCTGGGGATCATCCTGGACGAGCGGATCATTTCCTTCCCGCGGTTGATCACGACCATCAGCGACAACGGGCGGATCACCGGCAACTTCACCCAGGATGAAGTCAATTTCCTGGTCGGCATCCTGCGGGCGGGCAAACTGCCGGCCACGTTGAAGAAGGTCCCGATCAGCGAGAACCACATCGGCTCGATGCTCGGCGACGACACGATCCAGAAAGGCAAGACCGCCACCATCGTGGCGCTGCTGGCCGTGTTCGTATTCATGGCTGTCTACTACCGGTTCAGCGGCCTGGTGTCGTGCGCGGCGCTGGCCGTGAACCTGCTGTTCGTGTTCGCCATCATGATTCTGCTCAACGCGCCGCTGACCCTCCCCGGCGTGGCGGGGCTCGCCTTGACCGTCGGTATGGCTGTGGACAGCAACGTGCTGATTTTCGAACGCCTGCGGGAAGAACTGGCGCGTGGCACCGGCCTGCGGATGGCCATCCGCAACGGCTTCGATCGGGCGACGACCACGATCATCGACTCCAACATGACGACAATCATCACGGCGATCGTGCTCTATGTGATCGGCACCGACCAGCTGCGCGGATTCGCCGTCACCTTGACACTCGGTCTGTTGGTGAGCATGTTTACGGCCGTCTTCTGCTCGCGCGTCGTGTTTGACATTGCCGAACGCCGCGGCTGGATCAAGGATCTGCGGATGATGCGGATACTCGGTGAGACGAATATCGACTTCATCGGCAAGTGCGGCATTGCCGTCGCCTGCTCGTCGGTCATCATCCTGATTGGTCTGGTCACACTCTTCATGCGCGGCAAGTCGATCTATGACATTGACCTCACCGGCGGTGTGTCGGTCACAATGGTGTTGCAGGACACGCTGCCGCCGGATCAGGTGCGCAGCCGCCTGGAGAGACACTTCGAAAATGCGACGCCGGCCGTCAGCTGCACCGTCAATACCGTGGGCGTGGAAGGTCGTCCGGAGTCCAGCGTCTACAAGATCGACGCGAACCTCACGGCGGCGAGCGAGCTGGAACAGGCCCTCGCCGCGGCGTTTCGCGACGAGACCGGCAATAGCATGCTGCTGGCGTACCGCATGGAGTATGCCGACGTGAAGACGCTGGCAACCACGCCCCCGACGGCGGAAGCGGAGCCGGCTGCACCGGCCGCCGCGGCGGAGCCAACGCCTCCGGAACCACCTGCCGGTCCCGCACCGACGGCTCCAACCACCGACGCGCCACCAGCCACCGACGCGGCACCAGCCAGTGACCCGGCGCCGGCCAGTGACGCGGCACCAGCCAGC
>DAISIS010000578.1:0-3629 GCA_036821925.1 Pirellulaceae bacterium | reverse complement strand
CGAGAATGGTGATCCAGGTGAGTGCAGGGAGGGGACGCTGGTTGTCGTCGTGCCTGGTTCGCATGCCGCTTCCTCCCGCGCGTTGTGTTTGTCGGCGATTCGCTGCCGATTATATCGCTGCCGATTATATCACAGCCCACAAGCGACGTGTCGTCAGGGGGCGGGATGGATGAGTAACGTGAAGTGTGGAGGACGCGTACCATGACCGTGCATCGCTCAGGGCAGACCGGCTTGCTGACAATGGCCGTCCTCTGCGGCATGTTGATTTCACCCGGTGTCGGCGCTGCGGAGCCAACGACTGACAACGATGTGGGAAACCTCGCACAACGCTTCGTGACCCCCGACGCTGCCGACAAGCCGTGGGCCTATTGGTGGTGGATTAATGGGAACGTCGACAAGGCCACGATCACCCGCGATCTGGAGCAGATGAAGGACAAGGGCTTTGCCGGGCTGCTCCTGTTCGATGCGCGCGGGTACCACGACGATCACTGTCCCCCCCCGCCGCCGCGGATGGAATTCATGAGCCCCGAGTGGCGCGAGTTGGTACGGTTCGCCATTGCGGAAGCCCACCGGTTGGGGCTGAAGATGAGCATCAATTTGAGCAGTTGTGCGGGAGCGCTCAAGGGCCCGTGGCTCGTGAAAGACGATGCCCCGAAACGCTTGGTCTGGACCGCGGCCGACGTGTCCGGGCCTGGCCCGCTGCAGTTGCAGCTGGCCCCATCCGGGGACGCCGGTTTTCGCGACGTGGCCCTGCTGGCCTGGAAGTCGCCCCGAGCGGCGGGCGCGACCGGAGCGACCGCCGCGGAACGACTCTCCAGCAACTGGCGAGAAATCCAACCGGAACGTGACGCGGATGCCGTCGTGAGCGAGGTGGTGGATCTGTCTGAGAACCTCGATGAGCGCGGGCAACTGGCATGGGTCGTGCCCGACGGGGACTGGACCCTGGTCCGCTTCGCCAGGACGCTGATGGCCGGACACGAATACGACGTTGACGTGCTGGATCCGGCGGCGGTGGCCGGGCATTTCGACCGGATGGGAGAGAGCCTGATCGAAGATGCGGGCCCGGCCGCCCGCACGACGCTCACCCATTTCTACAGCGTGAGCTGGGAAGGCGCTGCCCCGACCTGGACCGGCGGCTTTGAAACGCAGTTCGAGAAATACCGAGGCTACAGTCCGCGTCGCTACCTACCTGTCCTGGCAGGCCGGACGGTGACGAGTCCGGAGGTTTCCACGCGGTTCCTGCGCGACTACTACAAGACGCTGGGGGACCTCTTCCGCGACAACTTCTACGGGCAGCTGCAGGCCTCGTGCCGCGAGCACGGCCTCGCGTGGCATTCCGAGTCGGGCGGGCCGTGGAACCGCAAGCTGGCGGCGTTCCAGCATGCGGACCAGTTGGCGTTCCTCGCCCGCAATGATATGCCGCAGGGGGAATTCTGGCACCGGGGTCAGAAGATGAACCGCCCCCCCGCCATGGCCGCTCACGTCTACGGCAAGCGGCTCGCCGCCACGGAGGCCTTCACCCATATGCGGACCCACTGGTCGGCCTATCCGGCCGTGCTGAAACAGGATGCGGACTCCGCCTTTGTCGATGGCGTGAACCACTTCATCTGGCACACCTTCAGCTGTTCACCGCCCGAGTTCGGCAAGCCGGGCATCGAGTATTTTGCGGGCACCCATCTGAATCCCAACGTGACCTGGTTTCAGCTCTCCGGCGGCTTCCTGACCTACCTGGCCCGGTGCCAGACCATGCTGCGCCAGGGCTTGTTCGCCGCCGACGTCTGCTGCTACACCGGCGACCAGACCTACCTGCACTGGGGTCGCGGCGAGAAATGGTCGGAACAACCGTCGCTCCAGCTCGGCAAGGGATATACGTACGACCTGGTGAACGACGAGGTCCTGCTGGAACGCCTGTCTGTGCGGGATGGCAAGCTGGTGCTCCCCGACGGCATGTCCTATCGCCTCCTGGCCGTCGATCTTGTGGACGACGCGGTCGCGCCTCAGACGCTCCGCAAGTTCGTCGAACTGGCCAAGGCTGGCGCCACAGTCGTGCTCGGTACACGCCGTCCGACCCGCGCCCCGGGCCTGCACGACTATCCAGACTGCGATGCAGAGGTCCGGCAGCTGGCCGATGAGCTGTGGAACAGGGAAGGCACGCACGCACTGGGCCAAGGTGAGATCGTCACCGGCCGGTCGCTCCACGATGTCCTGCAGTCGCACGGCGTCCTCCCGGATTTCGAAGGCAACTGTGAGTTCATCCACCGACAACTCGATGACATGGATGTCTATTTCGTGTCTGGCAGTGGGGTGGCGGAGTGTGTGTTCCGGGTCAGCGGAAAGCAGCCTGAACTGTGGTGTCCGCAGACCGGCGCGATCCGTGACGCGGCCTGCTATCGTCCCACCGATGACGGGCGAACAATCGTGCCCGTGAGGCTTCCGCAAGGGGGAGCGGTGTTCGTCGTATTCCGCAAACCGGCGGCTGCCCGGCGACTGGTGACCTTACCGGCACCGGGCGTCGAACTGGTCGGCCGCGATCGCGACAGGCTGGCGTTGCGCCTCTGGGACAATGAGGAGCACGAGCTGATGACGGCCGATGCGAAACAGATCGCGATCGAGCCGGCACAGCGGCCTCAGCCGCAGGAGGTGGCGGGAGCCTGGGAAGTGCAGTTCGATCCGGAATGGGGCGGACCTGAATCGATTATCTTCGACCGCCTGGTTCCGTGGAATGACCATGCCAGCGAAGGTATCAAGTACTACTCTGGCACGGCCACCTACCGCAAGACACTGCAGTTGACTCAGCAACAGATTGACGGCCTGGTGCGGCTCCAGTTGGGCCAGGTCGGACACGTGGCGGAAGTCCGCCTCAACGGCCAGTCGCTGGGCACTGTCTGGTGTGAGCCGTGGTCCGTGGACCTGACCGACGCTGTGCGCGAAGGCGATAACCTGCTTGAGATCGACGTGGCGAACCTCTGGGTGAATCGCTTGATCGGCGATTCGGCGCTGCCACCAGAACAGCGTCGCACGAGGAGCAACGTTCGATTCTTCCACGCCGACGACAAGTATCGAGCGTTCGAAGGTTTTTCGCCGAAGGACCCGCTCGCCCCCTCCGGCTTGATCGGACCGGTGCGGCTGGAGTTTGGCCGCGAAGTGGAGGTGGAACTGTAAACCAGTACCCGTAGTACCCGTAGGGTGTGACAAGCTCGCGTCGCGCGTCGCATCCACCGTCACGCGGCCTCGTCGCGAGCGATGTCACACCAGGACGCGGATTGCAGGTGCATGGTGTGACGGCGCTCGCCGGAAAGTCGTGCGATCGGACACGCGATCGGGCGGCGAGCTGGTCACACCCTACGGGATGCGGGATCGCCGGGAGGGGTAGCCGTAGTGTGTGACAAGCTCGCGTCGCGCGTCGCATCCACCGTCACGCGGCCTCGTCGCGAGCGATGTCACACCAGGACGCGGATTGCAGGTGCATGGTGTGACGGCGCTCGCCGGAAAGTCGTGCGATCGGACACGCGATCGGGCGGCGAGCTGGTCACACCCTACGGGATGCGGGATCGCCGGGAGGGGTAGCCGTAGTGTGTGACAAGCTCGCGTCGCGCGTCGCATCCACCGTCACGCGTCCTCGTCGCGAG
>DAISIS010000577.1:0-3644 GCA_036821925.1 Pirellulaceae bacterium | reverse complement strand
TTCGACCTTTCGGCCGGGCTCGCCAAGTTGGGCGATGCCTGCCTGGCTTTGGATCGCATGGATGACGCGCTGGCGTCATTCCAGGAAGCGCTCGAAAACACGCGTCAGCTGGCGACCGCCGACCCGGACAACACGGAAGTGCAACGCACCCTGTCCGTTCTGCTCGCCAAAGTCGGCAGTGCTCAGTTGTTGACCGGTCAGCACGGCCCGGCGACGCAGTCGTTCACCGCCACCATCGATATAGCCCAGCGGCTGGCCGAGTCCGATGTGCATAATGTCCAGGCTCAGCGCGACGTAGCAGTGGGTTGGCACCGGCTGATGTTAGCGCACCAGCAGACCGGCAATCTGGACGGTTGGCGCGCGGCCAGCCAGCGCACGATCGAGGGCTTCGAACGGGTGCACGAGGCCACGTCGGGTGCCGCCGCGTCCGTGCAGGACCTGACGCGGGTCCTGGCCCAGTGCTGTGAAGGGCTGGGGGTGTTCTCCGCGCCGAGTGCCGCCGACCTGCAGGTGGCGCTTGCCCGTGCACGGCAACTCGTGACGCTGTCCCGCGGCGAGAACCCCGGCTATCTGGAGACGCTGGCGCACCTGCAATTCCGGACGGGGGATGGGCCGGGTGCCATTGCCAGCCTGGAACAGGCCCTCCAACATCTTCCTGATAATCCCGACGATCCGGACGCAGCGGCGACCCGGCAACGCCTGGCCGCGGAGCTGGAAGCCTGCCGCACGTCGTTGCCTGCACCGTCTTCCTCCCCAACCGACAGCGCGACACAAAAGGAATCGCAGTCACCATGATGTACCGAGCAGCCAGAGTCATTCGCGAGGCGTGCCTGTGCACGCTGGTCATCACCTGCGGAATCGGCGGGGGTCACGCCCGCGCCGGCGCGGCGGAGGCCGTGCTGCGTCTGCAGGCGTCCGAGGCCCGTCCCGAAATTCCCTTCCTGAGCTGGGACACGGAAGGGGGAGGCCGGGCCGCCACCAACCTGCTGCGCGCCGGTCAGGCCGTCACACTGCGGGTGCGCATCGGCGGCGAGTGGTCGTCCACGTCGGCGTTGCCGACGCGTGTCACGCACTCCGCTCCGGACGGCACCGAGTTTGTCATTGCGGCCGGCACGGACGTGGAATTGCGGTGGGAGCTGCAGGTGACGGCAACAGCGCTGACAATGGCCTGCTCCGCGCAGGGGGCGCAGGCGGCGACAATCGAAGCGCTGCAGATTGTCTTTCCCTTTGATCCGGGCGTCACACCGACGACCGTGCTGCCGCGCCAGTGGGACGCGGACGGCACCCTGCGGCTGCCGGCCGTCGTCAGCGCGCCGGATTTCGGCCAACTGACGCTGGCTGACCCGGACGCGAGCGGGTGGCAGGGTCGGCTGGAGGGAAGCCGCGGGGAGAAGACGGTCGACCTCCTCGTAGAACTGCCGGCCGTCCGCCCGGCTCAGCGCGCGCGGCTGACACTCGACCCGGTGCAACTCGCCGCGCCCGAGGGACTCGCCGATACCGCGCTCTGGCAGCAGGCGCGACGTGGCTGGTTTGGAGCCTGGCAGCCGAGTTCGCGCTGGGGCGATCAGAGTCGCCCATTCAGCGCACCACCGGGGATCCTGGCCAACAATGTGATCAGCGACCCGGCGAGCTGCTCGCTGTGGTTCTATGCGGACCAGGCGCTGTGGACGCCGCACATCACGCCCGACATCTCCGTGGCCCCCCTGGTCCGGCGATCGGTCGACTTCTGGCTGCTCGAGCGGACGCGCCCGAGCGGCGAGGTCGTCTGCTACTGGGACTACGGCAATTTCCTGGATGCCAACGCGGGTCCGCTGATCGCCGCCTGGGATTATGTGGAGTCGACGGGGGATCGCCAGTGGCTGACGCAGCGCATTGAGCAGTGTGAACGGATCGCGGACTTCCTGGCGTCGCGCGACGTGGACCAGGACGGGATGGTGGAGGCCGTCCAGAGCGGCAATCGGGGCACGCTGCTGCAGCCGGGGCGCTCCTGTGCCTGGTTCGATGCGGTCAACTGCGGCCACAAGGACGGCTACACCAACGCGCTGATCTACCGGGCCTGGCGGTGCCTGGCCGACCTGGAGGCACAGCTGGGGCGCCCGGAACAGTGCGCCCGCTACCAGACGCTGGCCGATCGCCTGCAGGCGAGTTACGCCCAAACACTCTACAATCCGGCCACCGGCTGGCTGGCCTGGTGGCGGAGCGCCGATGGCGAGCTGCACGACTATGCCACGCCGATCGTGAACGGCCTGGCGATCGAATACGGGCTGGTGCCGCCCGACCAGGGACGCGAGATCCTGACGCGGCTGTGGGCCAAGATCGACGCTGTGGGCTTCACCCGGTTCGATCTGGGCGTGCCGCCGATGCTGGTGCCGGTGCGCCGCGACGACTATCTGCTGCCCGACGGATTGGGTGTCCCGCAGCGCGAGGACGGGACAGATACCCTGGGACACTACCAGAACGGCGGCATCACCGCCGGCCAGGTGCTGCACTTCCTGGCGGCCCACTACGTGGTCGGCCAGCCGGAGAAGGCCGATCTGGTCCTGCACGCGATGCTGGAGCGCCAGGGTGAGGGGAAATTCCAGAACGGAGTGCGCGACGCCGGCTACCAGGGAATCGACTGGACCGATTGGCAGGGAAAACCGACCGGCTACGAGGGCTACCTGGCCGACAGCTTCCGCTTCCTGCAGGCCGTGCTGCTGCGCGAAGCGGCGTTTCGCCAGCGTCTCTACCGGCCGTTGGCCAGCCCAGCGGCACCCCGCCACGCGGCGACGCCCGCGTCGGCACCCGCCTGGCTCACCTTCGTGCCCGAGATGCAGAACGTGCCCCTCCTGGACCGCCCGTGGTCCGATCTGCCTTGGACGGAGGCCCTCAGCCGCCAGCACCGTGACGATCTCCAACGCATCGGCGCAGCGTGGCGTCGCCTGACGCCCGAAATCGCCCCGCAGATCACCCCGGCACAGGTCCGGGCCCTGTCGCGGTGGGCGCTGCCGCAGATGGAGCAGTACGTTCGCGTGCCCGCTATCGGCCCGATCGAACTCAGCCCCCAGCGCCTCGATCCCGCGGGCCAGCACATCCTGCTGGAAGCCACGCTTGATACGCTGCCCACGCACAGCGCGGTGGTCACCCGGTGGCTGAAAGTGTACGCGCTCTACGACCGGTCGCAGCAGTCGCTCACACAGGTCACACTGACGATCCGGGGTGAACGCCTCGAGTAGCGCTGCCAGGACGACGCGGGGGCCGGCACGACCGATCGGTCCCGCGTGGTCCTGCGACGCCTACGGGTTCCCCGCCGCGGGCCAGATGTGCGACCCCTCGACCAGGTCGCGATACGCGGCGTTGATCCGGTCGAGCCAGCGCCGCTTCAGGTCCGGATCCTGCCGCGCCAAGTCGGCGGTCTCGCCGATGTCGTCCGCCACGCGATACACCTCCACATCGGTGATGCCCGCCTGGCGATACCGCTCGGCATTGCGGGTCGTCAGATTCGTCGTCTTCGGCAACTGACCGTCGTCGAGCGTGCCGACGACCTTCCAGGGGCCATCGCGCAGTGCCACGGTTGCTTTGTTCAGGGCGCTGTAATAGGCCCAGACCAGCGGCCGCGTGCGCTGGAACGGCGGCTCGAACGGCCTGCACGGCTGGTTGATGGA
>DAISIS010000576.1:0-3651 GCA_036821925.1 Pirellulaceae bacterium | reverse complement strand
GGCTGACCGATGCGGCAGTTCGCGGACGAACTCGCGCATCAGTTCGTAGCTGGTGCGGCCTCCATCTCGCCAGCGGCTGAGCATGACAGTCCGGGCGCCGGTGGACATGAGTCCGCAGACGGCCAGGAACAGCTGTTCGCCGGAGGCGTCCCGTTTGAGTGCGGTCTCCGCCGCTGTATGGAAGCCGGGCAGCACGATCTGGTCGGGGCTGCCCCAGGGTGAGAGCATCCACTGCGCCAGATTCATCGACGGTTTCCCTTTTTCGGTCGCCACGGGGGCCCAGTCGTAGGACGTTTTCAAGTCGTTGTCGAGGTCGTGCAGCACGACCAGGCGATCGCCGGACCGGGCCATCCAGGCGGAGGGTGGTTCGGGCGTGATGGGCAGGGCGAACACGTTCGGGTCGTTCTCGCGCAGCTGGGTGACCAGGTCCTGGCTGGCGGCTGTGCTGGTCTTGGGGAACAGCTCCCCCGTCACGACCACCGTCCGCGTGTCGCGTTTCCGCGGCGTCTTGTCGGGGACGGCGAGCGAGATGGTCGGGGCGTAGCGGATCCGCACCTTGTCGATGAGCGCCGTTTTCTGATCGCCCTTCTCGATCTGCAGCATTTCGAACGGCAGGTACCAGAGCAGGCCGTCCGGCACCACGATCAGCTCGTCGAACTCGTCCCACGCTTCAGGGGGCGCGTTGCCGGTGAGCTGTTGCAGAAGCGTGGCGGCCGTGTCTTTCCAGCTGGTGTTGCTGAGTTCCTTGATCCCCACCGGTTGGTTGCGGTCATACTGGCCGATGTCGCGCAGCAGCTTCACCAGGTTGGCCTTGATTTTGGCCGGGGCTTCCAGCTGCCAGGAGGTATAGGTTTCCTGCCCCAGCATGAACCCGTAGGTGCCTTTGGACGTGTCGACGAACACGAGAATGCGCTGACGCGGATCGAGCTGCTGCTGGACAACCGTCACGTCGGTGGCAGGTGGAAAGACGAACTCGCCCCGTTCCCGCCCCAGGCCGATCGACCAGAGGAGGCGTTCCTGCAATTGCCCGACCTCGGCCAGACGCGTCTGCACGCGCGCCGCTTGCTGCCGCTGGTCCTCGGTCTCAGGCACCAGCGGCATGCCGGCCAGCTCGGTGCGCAGCTGCTGCGCCTCCTGTGACAACGGAGCGTAGGCTGGGTAACGTTGCAGCAGTTCCTGCCGGTGCAGCGTGGCGGTCTGGCTCAGCGTTTCGGGCGGGGCTTCGAGCGTCCACCGCAGGTTGAGTGTGCGGGCGCCAACCGGCGGTATCGAACAGTAGAACCGGTGCCGCCGCATCGCGTCGCTGATGCGCAGCGCGACGTCCTTTTCCTTGCGGTCCAGGGCCAGCATCATCCAGTGCTCGTAAGGCGGCAGGTGGGGCGTCGTCAGTACGGCCAGCGACTCGAGCGGATCCATGGCCCAGTCCAGGGGGGTCGGATCGCGCAGCACGTCCGCGAACAGCAGATCCGCTTGCCGGGTCGTGATGTTGCCGGAGGTGAAAAGCCGATCGACAAGCAGGATCTGGAACAGCCGCCGGGAGCCGCCTTTCTTCTGGTACTGCATGGCGGCGTCGAGCGCCTTGGTGCCGCGCTTGGGGTCCCCCTGCAGGTACGCCAGGTGCGCCGACGTGTACTGCAGACGCGCGCCGAGTTCGCCCAGGTTGCATTCGCGGCGCCGCATCGAGGTGGCGGCCAGGTCCAGCATGGCGCTGGCCCGCTGGGCGTCCCCAATCGCCGCGTAGTTCTCGGCGGCACTTAACGCGACCGACGCCTGCAGCACGTTGATGCGCGACCGCTGCGCCCACTCGTTGGCCATCGCCAGCGGCGCAAAGAAATCCTGCCTGCCCAGAACCAGGTGCGTCACCATCGCCCAGCGGAACGCCTCGGCCATCACCTCGTATTGCATGTAGTCGTCCCCCGAGAGCATCGCGCCTGAATAGGTCGCGTCGAGGAACAACGTCTCGGCCGCAGCGAAGTCCCCCGAGCGGAACGCCAGCTTGCCCAGTTCCAGCAACACGGTCGACGTCAGATGATGATCCATCCCCGCCATGGCCAGCCCTTGCCGCAGCTCGTTGACCGCATCCGCCGTCTTGCCCTTGGCCACGTTGGCTAAACCCAGCTCGATGCTGATCCAGGTCTGCGACCAGTGGTTGGGCGGCGCCAGGCGTTTCGAGAGCACGGTCACCAGCTTGTTCGTGAGCGGATCGTGCTCCCCAGTCGGGCCCAGAATCTCCGCGCGACGGCGCAGCGCCAGGGCCGTGCAGCGGACGATCTCCTTGGCGTCAATCATCAGCGCCTGCTGCGTGGTCATCACCCCTCCCTGCTGCATCGCCAGCTCGTTCATGGCCGGCGTGTTTCCGACCACTACGGCCAGCCGTTCCGGCACATTCGCCACGCGGATCGGACGCGTGGGAGTGCCCCACGTCGGCGGATTGCGAATCACGCTGGTGGAAGGCGTCACCGTCTTGTTGTATTCCAGGTACAGCAGCCAATCCGGATAGCTGAGAAGCACCTGCAGAGCGGCCGAATACTGCTCCAACGCGCCCGCCAGATCCCCCATCTGGTACTTGCACTCGCCGATCATCGCGTGATACGGAATGGAGTCGATGTAGACCCCCTCCGTGCTCTTGATCCGCGGCACCGAAGTGAACAGACGCCCGGCCGAAACACAGTCGCCGTTGAGCAGGGCTGGAAACGACTCGAAATGGGCGTCGCTCGGCAACCCCCGTTTGAACATCATCTGTGCCCCGGCCGGGGCACAGCCGGCCCAGGCCAGCAATGCTAGCAGCCCCAGCCGCGCGGCGCGCTGAGTGGTCCCGCGTTGCGGCTGTGCAAACGCCGCAGCCGGTACCCTCCGGCGACAGCTGGCGTACGTCATGGTCTGGTTCCTCCTCTTGCCGCATCCGGCCGATGAGTCCCTTGCCGCCTCCACTTTATGATAGCGGACTGCGCCGCGGGTCGTGGTGCATTTTTGGCAAATCGGTGAAAGTGGCGCGGCTCTGCGGCCGATATTGGAGTTGACGGTTGTGCCGGTTGTGCGAATTCGTCGTAGGGCCCGTCGTCATCACGGTGGAAACCTGGAGATTACGTCCATGAAGTCAAATCACTCCCGAGGCTGGATGCACGCGATGCTGTACGGCGTCGTGCTGGCGGCCGCCGTGACCGCAACCGGCTGCCAGGTGAGCATGAACGGGCAGACGCTGCCGAGTCCCTATTACATTCATGATGATGTGCAGTACTTTCCGCCGGGGCCGGAATTCAAGTTGTCAGAAGAGGCGGCCTTGATGAGGGCCTACAATGCTGATCTGCAGGCGCAGGGCCAGGTGCCGGGGCAATAGGGGCACGTGGCGCTGCGGGCCGGTTTCGCGGGAGGGTCATCCGCGTCGCGCGGAACGTGAACGGCCGCAGGCAGCTAATTGCAGGCCATCGCAGGCAAGTTGACCACCGTGCCGGTCACCGGCACGGTGTGTCTGATTCTTGATTGCCCGGCGGCGCAGGCTGCGGGGCCAACTGCCGCAGGTGGAAGTGGTGTTTGCCGAGTTTGCCGCCGTAGTTGCCGGCGGAGATGGCCACCACGCCAGCGGTGGCCGCAGCGCGGATCGCGGCGGCCATGGCCCGCTCGACCGCCTCCGCGCTTTCGCCGTCAATGACG
>DAISIS010000575.1:0-3659 GCA_036821925.1 Pirellulaceae bacterium | reverse complement strand
GATCGACGTGGGCGGAACCCGCCAGACCGGGATCGCAGCGTCCACCTATCACCGCTTGAAACAGCAGCTCGGACTCAGCTCCCCCACGCGCGTGTTCGATCTCTACCAGATGCTGGCGGAAATCGAGCCGCCGGTGCGGGAACGCTTCGGGGGCGACTGCGTGGGACTGTACCGCCCCGACTTGGTCTTCGGCATCGTCAATGAAGGCTGGCAGCCGTGGACTCTGTTCGACGGCACACCGGTCCAGGTGCCGGGCGGTTTCCAGCCGCAGACCGAAGCGGACGGCAGCCTGGTCATCGTGCAGAACGGGGTGCCGATCGCCCGCATGCCCCAAGGCGGGTTCTATTTTGACCGCCTGGAGACATTCCCCGGCGCGGCGCATATCGACCTGGACGGGTATCGCCCCCCGCTGCTGAGCCCGGAGGCCTGCGCACACTATCGCGCTCAGGCGCAGACGCTCTACGACCAGACCGACTGCGCGATCGTCGCCCCGCTCGGCCCCCCCTACGAGCTCTTCTATGGACTGGGCACGGGCGACTTCGAGCGTTGGATGATCACGCTGGCGTGCGAGCCGGACTATGTGCACCGGCTGTACGACTGCCTGGTCACGGCATGGCTCGAAAACCTGCGGCGTTTCGCCGACGCCGTGGAGGACCGCGTGCCCATCCTGCAGATCTGCGACGACTTCGGCACACAGCAGTCGCTGTTCCTGTCTGTCGAGATGTTCCGCCAGCTGATCATGCCCCATTATCAGCGGGGGCTCGACTGGATCCACACCCATACGGACATGCAGGTGCTGCTGCATTCCGACGGTGCGATCTTCCCCCTCATACCCTCGCTGATCGAGATGGGGGTCGATATGCTGAATCCCGTGCAGACCAGCGCTGTGGGGATGGATCCCGTGCAGTTGAAGCAGCAGTTCGGCCAGCAGCTGACGTTCTGGGGAGCGTCGCTCGACTGCCAGAAGACACTCCCCTACGGCCAGGTGGAAGAGGTTGTGGCCGAGGTGCAGCAGCACCTGGAGATCTTCGCCCCCGGCGGCGGCTATGTGTTCGGTTCGGTACACAACGTTCAGGCCAACGTGCCCCCCGAAAACGTGATCGCGATGTATGACACCGTGTTGAACTATTGCTTGGAGTGAGAGGAACCTGCCATGTTGACGCGTGCTATCCTGCGAACGATGTGCCTGGTTGCGTGTTTAGCGATCATCATTCCGGCGGCCGCTGCCGAAACGCCGGCGGAGCGTGACGCACGGATGCAGTGGTGGCGCGACGCGCGGTTCGGCATGTTCATCCACTGGGGACTGTACGCCATTCCCGCCGGGACCTGGCAGGGCAAGACCGCGGGGGCCGGCGAATGGATCATGGACTGGGCGAATATTCCGGTGGAGGAATACGAGCAGCTGGCCGGGCAGTTCAATCCGGCCGAGTACGACCCGGCCGCCTGGGTCCGCCTCGCCAAGGAGGCCGGCGCCCGATACATCGTCATCACCTCGAAACACCACGACGGATTCAGCCTGTTCGATTCGGCGGTCAGCAAGTACGACGCGGTGGACGCGACGCCTTACGGCAAGTGCCTGCTCAAGCCGCTGGCGGACGAGTGCCGGAAGCAGGGGCTGACGTTCTGCGTCTACCACTCCATCATGGACTGGCATCATCCGGCTCAGTACCGCGCCAATCCCGACCGCTACAACCCGACCGGGATCCATCCCGAACGCAAACGCGAGTATCTGGACTACATGAAAACGCAGCTCCAGGAACTGCTCGACAGCTGCGATCCGGCCGTGCTCTGGTTCGACGGCGAGTGGACCGATTGGTGGACAGAGGAGGACGCCCGGGAAGTGTGCACGTTCCTGCGCGAGCTCCGGCCGCAGATCATCATCAACAACCGCGTGGGCAAGGGACGGCAGGGCATGGATGGCCTGAACAAGGACGACCAGGAGTATTCGGGCGACTTCGGCACCCCTGAACAACAGATCCCCGCCACCGGGATCCCGGGCGTCGACTGGGAATCGTGCATGACGATGAACGACACGTGGGGGTTCAGCAGCAGCGATGAGAACTGGAAGTCGGCCGAGAGCCTGATCCGCAACGTCATCGACACCGCCTCCAAAGGGGGCAATTACCTGCTCAACGTCGGCCCGACCGCGGCGGGCCGGATCCCCGAGGCGTCGGTCGAGCGGATGCGGGCCATCGGTGCCTGGATGCAGACGAACGGCGAGTCGATCTACGCGACGCAGGCCAGCCCGTTTGCCGAGACGCCGTGGGGGCGCTGCACGCGGCGGACCCTCGCCGATGGCTCCACCCGGCTCTACCTGCACGTCTTCGACTGGCCGCAGGACGGCAAGCTCACCATCCCCGACCTGCCCGGTGTGCCGCAGCGTGCCCTCCTGCTCGCTGGCCGCCAACCGCTGCAGGTGACCCGGCAGGATCAGGCCGCCGTCATCGCGCTGCCGCCGTCCGCACCAGACCCGGTGGCTTCGGTCGTCATCTTGGAGTACGCGCAGCCGTAAGGGCCCCCGGGGGCCGCCCGGGAAAAGTGGCTGCGGGAGTCGCTCGCAGCCGGGGGCCGTGCTACATTGGCACCTTTCAGCACAGCGCATACGGAGCACAGCGATGAGCCCTGAAGTTCCTGGCCAGCCGGCGTGCGGCCTGCTCGAGTACGCGACCGAACAGCAGACATTCCAGATCGGCAAGGTGCGTGTCGGAGGGCGCCCGGGCGCGCAGCCGACCGTGCTGATCGGCACGACCTTCTATCACAAACACGATGTCGTGACGAACGCCGACCGCGGGGAGATCAATGCGGCCGAAGCGGAGCAGCGGATCCGCTTGCAGGAGGATTTCTCAGCGCGGACCGGCAATCCGTGCATGCTGGACGTGGTCGGAGCCACGCCCGAAGCGATGGTGCGCAACCTGGAGTTCGCTGCCAAGACCACCGACATGCCGCTGCTGATCGACGGCACCACGGCAGCAGTCCGGATCGCCGGGTTGAAGTATGTGGCGCAGGCGGGGCTGGCTGATCGCATCGTGTACAATTCGATCCAGCCGGAGATCACCGGCGACGAGTTCTCGGCCATCCAGGATGCGGGGGTCACCAGCGCCATCCTGCTGACTTACTATCTCCTGGACTTCACCGCCAAGGGGCGTGTGCAGGCCGTGCGGGAACTGCTGCCCCGCGCCCAGGAAGCGGGCGTCACCAAACTGCTGGTCGATACCTGCGTGCTCGACCTCGCCACGCTCGGGCAAGCCTGCAGCGCCATGCACGACATCAAGCACGAGTTCGGTCTGCCCGTGGGGGGCGGGGTCCACAACGCCGTCGCCGTCTGGAAAGGGCTCAAGAAGAAGATGGGCGAGCAGGCGGTCAAGCCGTGCATCGCCGCCGTCTGCGCGTCGCCGGTCGCCATGGGCGCGGACTTCATCCTCTACGGGCCGGTCGAGGACGCCCCCTACGTCTTCCCCGCCGTGGCCATGATCGATACCGCGCTGAGCCAGCTGGTCATGGAGCGGGGGGAACGGCCCGACGAGAATCATCCGCGGTTCCGCGTCGGGTGAGCACCGTGGCCGGCGGTCGGCCGCCGGCCCTGATTCCTCAAGCGCGCTGCGCGGGCCGCTGCAGTGCGCGGCGCCGGCCGGCCAGCGTGGGAACTGACCGAGCTGGCG
>DAISIS010000574.1:0-3668 GCA_036821925.1 Pirellulaceae bacterium | reverse complement strand
CGAGGCGATGCCCCATGTCGCGCTCAGCGGCGAGGGACTCAACGAAGTCACCTGCCGCTACGAAGCGATCGACCAGCGCCATGCCTGGGGCATGGATCACTCGAAAAGCACCTACGAGCGCCGGATGCTGGCAGCTGCGCACCCGATCAGCTCCTACATCCTGCGGCCGTTCACCACGATGTACGGCTACCTCGGCTGCGTGTCGCCCGAAAACGATCAGCTGTACGCCGCCTGGAACGAGGCGTATCGGCATTGGGGAGTCATTCCGACACTCAAACCGACGCGCGAGGCGTTGACGGGCGAGCACAGCTTCCTGGAACAGTTCTCCGATGAAGTACGCGTCTGGCAGCAGCAACGCGTGGAAGTCGACCTGGACGGGCCGTGGCCCGCGGAAGTCGCCTTTCCATTGCGGACGGCGGATGGCCAGCCGTTCGTGGCCACACAGGACCGACGGTGGATCTTGAACGATCGCGTCATCAGCCAGACCGTGACCGGCACCACCCAATGGACCGGCGCCGGGACCGTGCCAGGCTGGCGGGCGCATGCGGCAGATCGCGTGCTCGGCCTGCATCCGGACCGCTGGTATCCCCTGTTCCCCCGCTCCCCCGCCGACGATCGGTTCCACGTGTGCGACATGCCCGCAGACGCCGTCATCGACTTCGTCGCCGTCTCTGACCAACTGGCGCTGGTCGCGCTGCAGGATGCCCAGCCGATCGTGGCGGACCTGACGACGCTGCTCGAACAGGCCCTCTGTGGAACGCGTCCGGCCCAGGGCGCACTGCAGGAGCGTGTCGGGCCGGGTGAATTTTCTGACGGCGCGTCGCTCACCAGCGCCGCCGGCGTCTTCACCGCCCATCCGCCCTGGAAGGCGGGGGTCACCGGGGAGGCCTTCGCACGGTTCACCTGCACGCTGCCCGACCAGGGCCGCCTGCGGTTCGTCAGCGAAGTGTACATGGATCCGGCCGCAGTGGGACCCGACAAGACCGACGGCGCAACCTTCATCGTGCGCGCGTCGTCCGGCAGATTCCACGCGGACTGCCTGGTCCACCATGCCACCGATCGGCTCGTGCCACTTGAGTTGGACCTGAGTGATTTCCGCGGGCAGACAGTGCAGCTGGAGCTGGCCGTTCACCCCGGCCCCCAACAGTCCTTCATCTACGACTGGGCACGCTGGCGGCGTCCGCGGATCGAACGCCAGCTGCTCGATCCCCAGGCTATCGCCGTCGAGACCGACCGCACCTGGACCCTGGCGCTCAACGCCGACGGCGCTGTGCCGGTGACACGGACAGGCACCCGGCTGGCGCTCCAGACACGCATTCCCGGTACGATCGCGCTGCTGGCACAGCAGCCTCCGCCGGCCACCCTGCCGGTCGATCTGTCTCGGATGCCCGACGAGACCTTCTTCGTCACCGATTCGGGCCGCGTGGTCGATTCCTCGTACTGCGCCGTCGTCCGGACCGGCGTGAACGCCGTGGGCGGACAGACTCGCCGCGGACTGTTCACCCATCCGCCGAACAATGGCCGGACCATCGCCGCCTACCTCTTCACGCTGCCCGCCACACCGGCCCGCTTCACGACCGGCCTCGGTCTGCGCGATGGCTCCAAGTCCGCCGGCGTCGAAGTCGCCATCGCCGTGAACGGCCAGGTGTGCGCGCGGCGGATGATTCGCCCCGGGAACTGGGATATGCTGGATGTGGACCTCGCAGCCTGGGCCGGCACGCCAATCGTGCTGAGCCTCGTCACCGACGCCGCCGGCGGGTACGACTACGACTGGACCGCGTGGGGGGAACCGCGGATTGTGGGGCAGTGAGGGAGGTGGGGGTGTTCAGTGTTCAGTTTTCAGTTTTCAGTGTTCAGTGTTCAGTGTTCAGTGTTCAGTGTTCAGGTCGGAGGGGAAGCAGGTTGGCTGCGGCGCGCGGGTACGGAGTGCGTGCGGGCACAGCCTGCGTGGCTTGAGCGTTCACCAGGCAGACACCCGAACTCGACAGTTTGAGATCCAGCCATGACTCACACACTTGCCCGCCGCCAGTTCCTCACCGCCGCCACGTGCGCACCGCTCCTTCCACTGGCCACCTCTCCACGCGCCAAAGCGTGCCAGGAGCGGCCCGCGCAGGAGGGACCCGGCGGCGCGTCAGCGCGGGTGCGGATTGGCACTATCCAGTCCAACCGCGTCGCCGCGTGCGACGGCTTGAAGACGAACCCGTTCAGCCCCGATTTCTCGCTCGCCGACCTGCTGACGTCGATCGAGCGGAGGATTGCGTGGTACGAAGAGTTGCTGGACCGTGCGGCACGCGAGAAGTGCCAGCTCGCCGTGATCACCGAGGACTTCACCCGGCTCGGCATCTGCATGACGTACCTCGACGACCGCACGGTGTTCCGCACCGCTGTCGAGCGGCAGACACCGCTGATTGCCGAGCGGCTGGGGGCGGCGGCCAGGAAGCACGCGCTGCTTGTCGTGGCCTGCTACTTCGCGCTCGACGGGGACGCCATCTACAACGTGGCCGACCTGTTCGGCCCTGACGGCGCGCGCATCGGCCGCTATCGCAAGGTGCATCTGCCCCAGTACGAACTGTGGCAGGTGCGGGCCGGCGACACGTTTCCCGCATTCGAAACAGACATCGGGTGGATCGGCATGCTGATCTGCTACGACCAGATGTGGCCCGAGTCAGCTGCCTGCTGCGCCATGAATGGCGCACAGATCATCTGCCAACCGAGCGCCGCCAGCCTGACCGACTATCACATGCGGACGCGCGCGATGGATAACCAGGTGCACCACGTCTCCTCCACCTACGCGAATTCCATGATCGTCACGCCGCGCGCTGAGATTGTCGCCAACGCCCAAGCTGAAGACCCCTGCGTCGCCACGGCTGACGTGGATGTGCGCGGCGCAACACGGGCCGACCCCTGCTTCTACGAAACACTCTACTCCGGCATCCAAGACCACAAGGAACGACACCTGAAGTTCCGCCGCCCTGACGCATACCGTGTCCTGACAGAACACCAACCGCCCCTGGCAGCGCAATACCCGGCCGGCAACGTCGCCAATACCGCTGACGCGATCGCTGAGGTCTATCGCCAGCACAAGGAAGCCCAGCAGATGATGTTGCGGGGTGAGCCGGTACGGTATCATTGGAGATGGTAAAAAACAAGAAACGTTGCCGGCAAACCGCCAGCCGAAGAGCGCAGACCAGAAAGCGAAAAAGCGAAAAAGCGAAAAGCGAGCATCGAGGACCCAAACAGGAGTTAGCAGATGAAGCGACGTCGATACCTAAGACTCATGGTGTGCGGTGGCCTGGTGACCGCGTGCTGCCTGGCTGCTGGTCTGGCCGCGGCCGCGGCCGACGACGGCGCCGCGAACGCTGTACCGCTCACTGCCGGTTTTGCAGAAGCGGATATTACGCCGGAGATCGGCATGGAGGCACCTGGCGGCTACGGCAAGGCGTTCCACCAATCGGTGCACGACGCGTGCAAGATCCGCGTCGCTGTCTTCGGTGACGGTGCCAATCGTGTGGCTATCGTCGGTGTGGATGCGATTGGCGTGCAGGGCGAGATGGTGGAGGCGGCGCGGAAAGCCACCCACCAGCGGTGCGGGGTGGAACCCAAGGCAATTCGCGTCGCGGGCTCCCACTCGCACTCCTCCGGCCCCCTGTGCGGGGTCATGCCAGGCG
>DAISIS010000573.1:0-3671 GCA_036821925.1 Pirellulaceae bacterium | reverse complement strand
ACGGCGAACCGCGCGGGGGTCAAGCCATGCCGGTGGGTCGTCGACACGCTCAGCACGGTGCCGGGCGGCGACCACCAGGCCGCGCTGGGAGATTCAAAATCCTCCAGCACGATCACCCGCTCCTGCCCACCGCGTTCCACCACCGCTTCAATGTGGTCGACGCGGCAGCTGACCGTCGTGCCGGCCGGCATGCCGTTGTAGTAGATGTTCAGCGCGTCGACCGTGTCATAGCGCAGCGTGTTGATCGGGCTGTCGACCAGAGTCACCTGGCGCCAACCCTGGAAGTCGATCGGCAGGTAGTTGTCGCGGTACCCGCCCGCCCCGTCGCAGAGCTGGATTTTCAACTGCTCCCCCTGCCCATCGCCGTGTACCCAGGCGCGGATGGCGCGACAACCGGTCAAATCCAGCGGTGCCGCGAACTGCTTGCCACGCACGCTCCACCCGCCCGGCTGTTCGTTGCAGGTGGCCGTGAAGCGGGCGGCGTACTGGCCGACCTGGGCCTCGTCCGCCACCTGCTCGAACTGATGTGAGCAGCCCGGGCGGTCCCCCTGCGTGCCGCCCAGTCGCTCCGGCTGGCCGAGCACATTCGGTTCGGCCCCCACGACAGCCACCGACCAGTCGGTCGTGGAACAGGCATTGAGCGCGGCCGCGAGGTCTGCCTGGGGCGGGACCGCCAGATGAAACAGCTGCAGCTTCTCGACTCCCGGCTCCGCCCCCTGCAGCTCGGTCAGCTCCCAGACCATCAACCCCGGCTCCGTCCGCACCACGAACGCGGCCGTCGCGCCTCCCTGGAATTCCACCTGCAGTCGATCCCCCTGCAAGTCGACCGCCACGGGGACCTGCCGGCGCTGTTCGGTCTCCAGGACGAACAGCGGCCGTGCGTCCACGGGCCACACGCTGCCGTCCTGCAACACGAGGGAGGAGACCTGACCCTGCCGGTCGATGGTCAGCACAGCGGTGCCCAGATCGAACTGGATCTGAGCCGGTGTGGATGCGGCGGGGGCGAGCAGGAGGGCGAGTGCCAACATCAGGCTGCAACGGGCGTGTCGTTTCATGGCGGGGATCCTTCGTGGAAGCGGAACATGCTCAGCGCGCCGCGTTCCAGCGCGTCGAGAAAGTGGTGGTTGCTGGTGAGGAGTGCGGGCAGCGCGCGGATTTCGCGGCAGGTGAGCCAGTGCGTGGAGGCCACTTCCGCCGGGTTGGGCTGCAGCTGGGAGGCCGGGTCGAGTTCCGCGAGCCACCACCGCAGGTCGACCTGCCACGGGGTGATGCTCTGCCAGATGCGGCGCACCGGCGTCACATCCACCCCCAGCTCCTCGCGCAGCTCGCGGCGCAGCGCGTCCGGTTCGCTCTCGCCCGGTTCGATGGCCCCGCCCGGGAAGCAGTAGGTGCCGGGTGCCTCGACCGTGGCAGCGCGGCGGATCACCAGCAGCCGGTCGCCGCGGCAGATCACCGCCACGGCGCCACAGCGCGTGGCCAGCGGCGGGGGGCTGCCGGGCTGGCGGCGGCCGGTGTACGCACGGTTCTCGACCGGCGCCCGGTCCGGCTGGTTCGTCGTGTGTCTTGGAGGAACGTGCGGATGCATTTACAATACGTGCTCCGGAGCGAGCGTGGCGCCAAGCCTCTGGTGGTGGACGGATCTCGATGGCCAAGACACTGGATGACCAACTGCAGCAGCATCTGACCACGTTCGCTCTGGACTCCTTTCGACCGGGGCAGGCTGAGGTGATCCAGGCGGTCCTGGCGGGCCGCGATTGCCTGTGCATTATGCCCACAGGTGGCGGCAAGAGTCTATGCTACCAGTTGCCGGCGGTGATGCGGGATGGGGTGACGCTGGTGGTGTCCCCCCTGATCGCGCTGATGAAGGACCAGGTCGACACGCTGCAGGCGCTGGGGGTGCGGGCGACGCTCATCAACAGCACGCTGGACGCCGGCGAGCAGAATCAGCGGCTGGCCTGGATGGCGGCGGGCCACTACGACCTGGTCTACATCGCGCCGGAACGGCTGCGCAGTGCGCGGTTTCTCGAGGCGCTCGGCCGGACGGAGGTCCAGCTGCTGGCGGTCGACGAGGCGCACTGCATCAGCCAGTGGGGGCACGATTTCCGCCCGGACTACGCCCGCCTGGGTGCGCTGCGGCGGCAGCTGGGCAGTCCGACCACCATCGCGCTGACCGCGACGGCGACGCCGGAGGTCCGCGCCGATGTGAGCAAGCTGCTCGAGCTGCGCGCGCCGGCCGTCTTCATCACGGGCTTTGCGCGCCCCAATCTGCGGTTTGAAGTCCAGCGCGCGCCGGCCGGGCGGAAGGACGAGCTGCTGGTGGACTTCCTGCAGCAGACGCCGGGGGCCGGCATCGTGTATGCCGCCACGCGGCGGCGCTGCGAAGAGCTGGCCGGTCTGTGCGGCGCAGCGGGGGACCGCCGAGTGGGCCTGTACCACGCCGGCCTGGACCTGGAGGCGCGCCGCTGTGCGCAGGAAGCGTTCATGGCGGGCGACACGCCGATCGTGGTGGCGACCAATGCGTTTGGCATGGGGATCGACAAAGCGGATCTGCGGTTCGTGGTGCACTACAACATGCCGGGCAGTCTGGAGGCGTATTACCAGGAGGCGGGGCGCGCCGGGCGGGATGGCGACGCGTCGCGCTGCCTGCTGCTATACACGCCGGCGGACCGCCACGTGCAGGAGTTCTTCATCGAAAACGCCTACCCTTCGCGGGAGACGGTGGCGCGCGTCTATCAGTATCTGTGCAGCCTGGCCGAAGACCCGATCGAAGTGACGCAGCAGGAGCTCAAGGAGCGGCTGACCCTGGAGCTCGGCGGGGAAGGGATTGGCGCCTGCGAGCAGCTGCTGGAACGCTGCGGCGCGATCGAGCGGCTGGCCACCCAGGAGAACCGCGCGGCGGTGCGGCTGGACTCGCCGCTCCCGTCGCTCGTCGAGCTGCTGCCCCGCGAGGCGTCCGCGCAGCGCCGCGTGCTGCGCGCGATCGAGGGGCTGATCGGCGCACGCCGCGGCGAGCGTGTCTACTTCCCGCTGGCCGATCTGGTCAGCGCAGCCGACATGCCGCGGGACGCCGTGAACCGTGCGCTGCGCGAGCTGCGGAGGCTGCCCGGCTTCGACTATGTCCCTCCCTTCCGCGGCCGCGCGGTGCACGTGCTCAACCGGCAGCGTCCCTTCGCGGAGCTGGACATCGATTTCGCCACGCTCGAACGGCGCAAGGCGCGCGAGTACGAGAAGCTGGAACGCGTCATCGGCTACGCCACGTCCGGCGGCTGTCGCCAGCTGGAGATCCTGCGGTATTTCGGCGATCCGCAGGCGCGGCACTGCGGCGTGTGCGACAACTGTGGTCCCGCGCCGCACCGTGCGCGGTCCGCGGCAGACGCCCCAGTGCCGGCCGGCAGCGACGAGTCGATGCTGCGCTGCGTGCGGATGGCGCTGAGCGGCGTGGCGCGCACGCAGGGGCGCGTCGGCAAAGGGCTGGTCGCCAAGATGCTCTGCGGCTCCCACTCCCAGCAGCTCCGCAAGCTGCGTCTGGACCAGCTCAGCACCTTCGGCATCCTGTCGCACCTGTCCCAGTCGGATGCCGGCATGCTGCTCGATGCCCTGATCGCGGCCGGGCTGGTGGAGCAGACGGAAGCGCAGCGGTTCCGGCCGACGGTGCGGCTCACACCGTACGG
>DAISIS010000572.1:0-3698 GCA_036821925.1 Pirellulaceae bacterium | reverse complement strand
AGCGTCGTGCCGCTGCCGGCAAACGGGTCGAGCACGACCTGGTCCGGATGGCTGCAGGCGCGGATGATGCGCCCCAGCAGTTGTTCCGGCATCTGGCACCCGTGAAACCCGGCGCGTTCCTTGAACGTCCCGGCCACGCGCGGGAAGTACCAGGTGTCTTCCAGCGGCTGGAAGCCGGCCGGCAGATCCTGGGGGCGGAGGATCCAGGTGTCGTCCGGCAGCCGCCCCTGAGGATTGGCGCGCGCATCGCCGTAGACCAGCTGCCGCGCCGAAGGGACGCGAATGGCATCCGCGTTGAAAGTGAAGTCCCGCGCGTCCTTGACCATGTAAAACAGATGCGCGTGCGACCGTGTGAATTTGTACTTGCAGTGGACGCCAAACGTGTAGTACCACACGACCCAGCTGCGGCAATGCAGCCGCAGCTCGCGCTGCATCAGCACCTTCAGGTCGGCGGCGTACTCGTCGCCGATCGCCAGCCAGAACGTGCCGTTGGGTTTCAGCAGACGCACCACTTCGCCCATCCAGGTCCGGCACCAGGACACGAATTCGTCGTCTTCGCGGTGGTCGTCGTACACGTCGTATTTGTAGCCGATGTTGAACGGAGGATCGGCAAACGCCAAGTCGATCACCCCGTCCGGCAGCTGACTCATCGCACGAACGCAGTCCCGATTGAGCACGGCATCGACTTTGAGTTTCACAGGCAACATCCTTTGTGGACGCGATATTGATTCGCATATGGTAACAGGCCGCCGCACGCGTTCAACCACAGCCCGCGTAGCCACAGCCCGCGCCAGCCAGGGCTCACATGATCGGGCACCGTGCCGGGCACGCAACCCTTGTCACGTGCTTGGTCGTGCAGGACAATCAGGTCGTGCAGGACAATGCGGGGCAGAGCGCCGTGCGGCACGCGGCGCCGGCGCCGGTCTGCGATCGAGCGGCAGGCCGCAGCTGCAGTGGGGGTGTCGACGGGAACCGGTCCGTTAATTCAGCGGGAGAAAGAAGGACGAAGATGATGCGGACGCACTTGCGCAATGTCTGTCTGGTCTGTGCCGGCCTCCTGACCTGGCTGCTGGCTCTCCCCCCGGCGACGGCCGAGCCGGCCTGGCGCGTGGGGGTGGCACGGGTGGCGATCACCCCCGACACGCCGCTCTGGATGGCGGGGTACGGCTCCCGCACGCGCGAGGCCAGCGACCAGTACACGGAGCTGTGGGTCCGCACCTGTGCGCTGGAGGACGGGGCCGGCGCGCGGGCCGTGCTTGTCGCGTGTGACCTGGTGGGTATCGATCGGGCGCTGGCGCAGGCTGTCTGCGCGTCGCTCGAACAGCGCTGCAGGCTGCGCCGCAGCGAGGTGGCGTTGTGTTTCAGCCACACGCATTCTGGGCCGGTGGTGGGCCGGAACCTTGAGCCGCTGCATTACCGCTTGCTCAGCGCCGAGCAGCAACAGCGAATCGACGCGTATGCCGAGTCGCTGCAGCAGCGGATTCTGGACTGTGTGGAGCAGGCGCTGGACGACCTGCAGCCGTGTGAGCTGGTGTGGGGATCCGGCACCGCCACGTTCGCCGTCAATCGGCGGAACAATCCGGAAGCGCAGGTCCCGGAACTGCGGGCGGCCAATCAGTTGCAGGGACCGAGCGACCACGACGTCCCCGTGCTGGCCGCGCGAAGACCAGACGGCAGTTGGAAAGCGGTGGTGATGGGATACGCGTGCCACGGCACGGTGCTGGATCACTATTTCTGGTGCGGCGACTATCCCGGTTTCGCGGCGGCGGAACTGGAGACGCGTTTTCCAGGCTGCACGGCGCTGTTCTGGGCGGGCTGCGGAGCGGACCAGAACCCGTTGCCGCGCCGCACACTCCCGCTGGCCCAGGAGTATGGCAGCCAGCTGGCGCAGGCGGTCGGCGCTGTGCTGGCCGATGGCGGCCAGCTGCAGACGCTGTCCGCCACGCTGCGGACCGCGTACCAGGAGGTCCCGCTGCCGCTCGACGAGATCCCGACCCGGGAGCAGCTGGAGCAAGCCGCGCACGGGAGCGATCGCTACCAACGCGCGTGCGCTGCCATGGCGCTGGAACGCCTGGCGACGGGCGCCGCCCTGCCGGCGACCTACCCCTATCCGGTGCAGGCCTGGGTGCTGGGCGACCAGGTACAGATGGTCTTTCTTGGCGGTGAAGTGGTGGTCGATTACGCGCTGCGACTCAAGACGGAATTGCGCGGCAAACAGACCTGGGTCGCCGGCTATGCGAACGATGTCATGGCCTACATCCCGTCCTGCCGTGTGCTGGCCGAGGGGCGTTACGAAGGCCGCGACGCGATGGTGTACTATGGTGTCTGCGGCGTGTGGAGTCCGTCGGTCGAGCAGCTCATTGTGGATGCGGTTCAGACGCTGGTGCGGTCCCCACAGTGATCACGCGGTCTACCGCCGGGAAGCCGTAGACGGCAGCGCCGGTATAGATGCACAGGTTCGGCAACGGGTGGGCCTCGCCGGAGCCGTGCGTATGCCCGCACAGGACGGTCAGGTGGCGGTGCGGATAATCGGGCAGGATTTCGAGGATGGCGTCCCCTACCGCTTTGCACGTGAAATGGGGAGCCCACTCGTCGTTCGAGAGGGCGCCGTTGTGCCAGCAGGCTTCGCGCAGCGGCGGCACGTGGGTGAGCAGATACACGGACGCGTACCGCTCCAGCGCCTGGGGCAGTACTTGTCGAATCACCGCGGCCGCCTCGTCGCCCAGCGCCTGGAGCAGCGGCCAGCGCTGTTGCTTGTCCATGCCTGCCAGCTCCTGGATCAGCCGGTAGTCGTTCAACATGATCTGGGACCGGGCGTAGTCGCCGATGCGGGCATCCGCCCACCCGTCGTGTCCGACCAGCGCCACCTGCTCGGCCAGTTCGATGACGCCGGCATCGGAGAGGTAGACGAGACGGTCCTGACGCGCGCACAGCGCACGCACGTCGTGCCGCACCCGGCTGATGGAACCGAAGTAGAAGTCGTGGTTGCCCAGCACGAAAAACACGGGGCGCTGCAGATGGTGATCGAGCAGCTCGAGGTAATGCACCACGTCCGTGGCTTCCGCAATGTCCCCTCCGATCAGGAGCAGGTCGGGATCCGCCGCGTCCAGGTGCTGCAGAAACTCCGCCAGCGCATCGGCCTTGGCAAAATTCAAATGAATGTCGGTGCACCAGGCAAGACGTGGCATGCTGAGAGTGCTCTCCGCGAGTTGGATTCACCGGAAGTCCCGCCCGATGCAGTACAGCGTCTTGCGACCGCGCACGTAGATGTGTGCGTGAGCGATGGCGGGCGAAGCGAACGTCTCGTCGTCCAGCTGGTTCTCCACCAGCTTGTCGAAGCGGCTGGAGGCCGACACAACTGTACATCGTCCGGTGGTGTTGAGGAACAGCACACGCCCCTGCACCAGGACGGGTGACGCCTTGTAGTTGCCCGCGAACCGCTCTTTCCACTTCAACTTGCCGGTCTTCGTGTCGTAGCACCGTCCAATGCCGTCGTCGGTGATGGTGAGCACCAGCAGCGCCTGCGCGACGGGGCTGCACGTATCGGGCGTACCCTGGTTGCTGGTCCACAGAATCTCCCGCCGCGACCGCTCCACCAGCTCGCCGACCGGCGAGGGGTCCGCTACCGGGAGGGCCAGCAGCGGACCCGCTTTGCCACGCGTGGCGAACAGCGTGTCGTCCAGCACCGTCGGGCTGGC
>DAISIS010000571.1:0-3699 GCA_036821925.1 Pirellulaceae bacterium | reverse complement strand
CGCCCACGCACCCACACCCCCATACATTACGCGCCGCGTCGCCCCTCCCAACAATCCTATTCTGTCGACAGTACCATCCCCATGCTTGGTCAAAAGTCAGAATGCTCCGTTCATCTTTACGAAGATCCGTCTCAATTTTCACTTGTATCGCATCTATCATCGGCGCGGAGCCATTGTCAACGGGCACGAGTCCCGACGGATCAACCTGCATAATGGGCACGTTCGCGGCGTAGCGGTAGAAGTTCTTGTCATCACCTCGATACCCGATCGGATCCCTGTTTCCGAACCTCCCCAGCTGTGCGTGATAGATGCGATGCCTGTAATAGTACAGCCCGGTCTCGACGTCCAACTGCCTTCCTGTGTAAGCATACCCGTTGGCGTAACTGGAGGCACCCCGCGTATTGGACCAGGTGGTATCGTAAATCGTCAGAACTCCATAGGGAGTGTAGACATAACGCTCCACCGCATCGCCCCCGGTGTCGACCAGCGTGGTCACGTTGAAGTTCGCATCCCCCAGATAATAAATCCGACCGTCGTCGCAGAGACCGTCGGTGTCGGTGTTCTCATCCCGCAGGATGGGGGCGTCGATGTACCGCTGCGACCACACGTACTGGTACTGCGGCTGCAGCGTTTCGGGCTGCGTGTTCTCGCTCGTGGACCGCCGCGTCTCCAACTCCTGCCAGGCGCTGTTATAGTAGAAGTGCACATAGGCGTCGAGGCCGTTGGGACTGGCCGGGCTCTGCGAATCGAGATGCTTTTTCACCCGCCGGGCCAGCCCGTCATATTCATACCGGGCCACCACCGTCGCGCCCTCTTTCACTTCCACCAGGCGGTTCCAGGCGTCCCAGGCGCAGGTCAGACCCGTGCCGAGACTCGACGGCTTGGGCAGCGTGGTCATGTTGCCCGCCTTGTCGTGCACCGGATCGATCCAGGCCGTGCCCACCGTCTCGCTGATGCCGGTGATTTCGTTGACCGGATTGTGAGTGCGGTCCTGATTCAGATCGGTGGTGCCGGACGTCTTCTGCAAAAAGTCCGTCCAGTTGCCCGTCATGTCCAGGCCCCAGTCCTCTTCCTTCACCGGCGTGCCGCTGATGGCGGTCTTGTTGGCATCCAGGTCGCCCCGGTCGAACGTGGCCAAACGATTGGACTCGTCATAGGTATAGAACTCATCCTTGGCCGCGGCCACCGCGTTTTCTCGGTAGAGCCGGTTGGAGGCGCGATCATACCCGTAAGTGAAACGGTCGCGGTTGCTGCTGGCCCCATAGTCGTACCAGAGGTGATCCACCACGCGGCCGAAACGATCCAGTCCGGCATAGGTACCGGCCGTGCCGCTGTCATAATTGAGTTTCACGTCCGGCTGCTGATAATCCTCCACCACCACGCGGCCGCTGCCCAGATAGGTGTAGGCCGAAAGCGTATCGCCCGGCGAGCCGCCGCTATCCTGCTTGATCGCCGCCACGCGGCCCAGCACATCGTCCGTCGCGCCGCTGGTCCCGTAGGTCAGATGCACCAGGCGGCCATTGGGATAGCGGACCGAGGTGGGACGCGGCCCGTGGGTGTACGCGCCTCCGGAAGCCGTGGTGTCGTAATGGTACTGGATGTACAACGTGCTGCCGTCCTGGACGCCCTCATGCTCCTGATACTCATGGGTCGGCTGCCCCAGGTCGTTATAGGTGAACCCCACTTCATTGATCGCCGTGCCGCTGCCCACGGTGGCGTTATCATAACTGGTGACCTTTTCCCGCAGGCCGCGAATCTCATAGGTCGTGCTCACGCGGCGAACCGTGCCGCTGACGCCGCTACCCAACGTGGTCACGCGATCATGTGTTACCCGCCCGGCCTTGTCCCGTTCGTAGGTGTGCACGGTCCCCAACTGGTCCTGGCGTTCGAGCTGCTCGCCTTGGATGGTGTACTTCAGTTCGATCCGGTCATAGAGCCCATCGGCTCCGTTGCCCAAGCTGGTCGTGTCATCGCTGTCCGGATAGATTTCGGCCCGCAACAGATCGTTGCGATAGATCAGCGGCGTGATGCCGCCCACGGCCGTGCCATAGACGTAACGGGTCACCTGATCGCCGGTCGTGGGGTTCTTGGCCGTGAGCGTCGTGAGCTGGCCGTCGGAATTGTAGACCATCTCCACGGTCACGTCCTCGTCGCTGCCGCCGGTGGCCGGATTGCCGTCGGTGTAGTTGTCGATCTGCTTCGTGACGCGGCCCGCGTCGTCGAACTCGCTGCGGCTCTCCTTGCCCGCCGGGTCGATGGTCTTGTAGGCCTGACCCGCCGCGTTGTATTCCGTGCTGGTGACCAGCACCGTATCGCTGCGCGCCGGCACGGTCGAGGGACGCGAGAAGGCACTGCCGCCGTTGGTGCCGTATTGGGCCGTGGCTTCCTGACGATTGGCCTTGTCATACCAACTGGCCGTGTAGCTGGGCTGAGCCGTGGAAGTGGTCAGCGCGCCGGTCCCGCCGGCCGTGTGTTTGCGGGCATAACGGGTGGTCTGCAGCAGGTTGCCTTGACTGTCATAGACCATTTCCGATTGCTCAGATACCGTATCGCCCGTCACATCATCCGCGTCGCCGTAGGCCGTCTCGTCGGTATCGTAGCTCAGGTACTGGGCCGTGGCCCGGCCCAGCGCGTCGTAGGTGGTTTTGCGAAACATCCGCGAGCCGCCCGACCGCTGTTTGATGACCCGGCCCAGCGCATCGCACCAGGAGTCGCTGACCAGCGCGCTGCCCACGCTGCCCGTGCTGGGACTGACGGCATAGGTCTTGCTCCGATAGACGCGTCCCAGCTTGTCATACAACGATTCGCTCCGCGCGAGCAGCCGATCGCCGCCGTCCACGGTGCCGTCACTCGGGAAACTCGCGTCATCGTCGGCGTCATAGTAGCGTTCGTTCTTGGTGGCCCGCCCCATGTGGTCCAGTTCCACGCGTGAGTAGGTTACCTTGGAATCGAACTCCAAGGGATCGATCACGAACACCTGCCGATCCCGCCAGTCGTAACGGAAGCGGGTCACGCGGGCGTTGGCCTCCACGGCGTCGCTCACGTAACGGATTTCCTTGGTGCGGTTCCCGTTCCCGCCGCTGGTGCCCAGGTCGTACTCCGATTCGCTGACCTTGGTCATGTTCGCGCCGGAATTGTTGCTCGGTGACCAGCTGCCGCTGGTGGGCACGTCGTCGGTGCCGATCCACTGGCTGGCCAGACGTCCCAGACTGTCAAAGACCGTCCGCGTGATCGTGCCGCCGGGGGCCACCACGCGATCGCGGCGGCCTTGGGCGTCGTACCCGTAGGACGTTTCGGTGTAGTTCGTGTCCTTGCTGCCGTAACCGGAGCTGGGAATGTCGTGATACTGGTGCGTGGCGACCACTTCCCCGGTCACGTCATCGCGCAGCTGCCGCGACCAGCGCACGTAGTGGCTCTGCGTGGTTCCTTCCGAAAGACCCGTGGGCACGCCGCCGCTCTGCGCCGTGCGCTCCGGGTCCACCGCATATTGCTCCTGCACCTGGCCGCTGTCATCAAAGGCCGTGACTTCGATTGGCAGCGTGGGTTTATTGGTGGTGGTGTCCCAGGACGGGAACTGCAAGCCAGGCGATCCCGTGATCATCGAGATCGATTGTCACGAAGGTCGCAGCCATCTCCCGGTCATACGCACGCGACGCGTTGCGTGAACGTTGCCGTGTACAAACCTCCCGCGCTGCCGCT
>DAISIS010000570.1:0-3707 GCA_036821925.1 Pirellulaceae bacterium | reverse complement strand
CATGACGCACGCCGGAATGCCCGTCGTGCAGAGAGTCTGTCGTCCGACCGCCGGTGTCCGGGGGTGAGCGAGTCGGTGGCAGCGCGGGCGGGACATTGAGACCAGACAACCGGCGTGTCGCCTGGTGTGGCGGCAGCCCCGGGGAGGGAAGCGTGACCATGGCGAAAAACCGAAACACCTGTACCAGGCGACAGCGCCCGAGGGACTCCCAACGTGCGACCGACGCGCCGCAGCAGCGCCGTGCGCGCAAGACGCCGCCGCAGGAGGCGCCGCCGGCACCTGGCCGGGTGACCAAGGCACCTCCAACGCCCGACATCGCGGACGCCCCCGCCGCGCTGTCCGCCACGGAACTCTCCGTACTGGAGATCTTCCGGCGGTTCCGCATGGGCTCCGGCCAGATGCTCTGCTTGTCGCGCGCCGACGTCGCCGCGCTGCACGAGCCCCTGACGCAGCTGGCCAACAACGGATTGCTGGTGGAAGAGAGCTTCCAGGGCGGCTACTCGCTCACCCCAGCAGGCTTCGCGGCCATGAAGGAACTTGCGTAAGCTCACTGGCGGCGGTCGGCCGCGTACAGATCGGCGACCGCCTGATAGACGCCTTCCTGTCGCGCCAGCTCCAGGTCGCGCTGCATCAGGCTGTCCAGTTCGGCCTGGGACGCTTGCAGGATCTCCTGCCATCGATCGTGGAACTCCAGCAACACGCCGCGGTCGCCGGGAACGGGCGGGCATTGCGTGGCAATCAGGCAATCGGTCAGTGCCGACTGCGGCGATGCAGCCGGATGCACCGTCAGGTACTCGGAAACCATCCGCGCCACAGACTCCCAGTAGAACAGTTCGCGGTAAGGTCGCGGCTCCGCACAGAACGACTGCATCCACGCCGCCGCGCTGTCGCACCACTCCATGAGATGCCCCAACTGCTGCCACACCGCCTGCAGCCGCGCTTCCATATCCTGAGGCAGCCTCGTGCGGCTGGGAGATGTGCCGCCACCAACACCCGCTTTCCGTTTCTTGGACATGGCCCCCCCCTGGTCTCCTGCGGTCCTCTGTTCCTGCGGTCCTCTGGCCGCCGGCTAGCTGCCAGCGTCTGCCGCGTTCGTCCCTCCGGTCTTCTGCACAAACGCTTCCTGCACGAGGATATGGCGGACTTTGCGGACCACCACGCGGCAGCCATTCGCTTCGACCTCGTCACCGCCGCGCGGCGGACGGCTGAGTCGTTCCACAATCCAGTCGTTAAGTGTGTAGACCGGTTTCTCGCTCAGCGGCTGGAGCTGGATGCCCGTCGCATCGCGCAGGTGGTTGAGCGAGGTGAACCCGCCGGCAATCCACCCTGGCCCCGCCGGAGTCAGATGCGCCGGAATCCGGTCGAACTCGTCGTGTATCTCCCCGACCAGCTCTTCCAGGATGTCTTCGAGCGTGATCATGCCGACGACCCGCCCGCCGGCATCGCGCACCAGCGCGATATGGCTCCGCTCGCGTATCAGGTGCTCCAGACAGTCTGCCACCGACATGCTGGCAAGGAACGTGGCGAGCCGGCGGACCAGGTGCCGCAGCGACGGATCGCGCGGCGAGACCCGCAAGGACGACACGATGTCCTTGAAATTCGCATACCCAATGATCCGCTGCGGATTGCCCGGCTCTTCCGTCACCGGCAGACGCGTGTGCATTTCCAGATGCGCGGTGACCAGCGCCTCGGCGAGCGACTGGTCGGCTGACAACATGCCAATGTAGTCGGCCGGCACCATGATCCGACTCAGCGGGGTGGCCGCCAGCCGGGAAGCGCTGACGATGATCCCCTCTTCGCGGTGCCCGATGAAGCGCGACATGCGCGCCAGGGCTGCCGCCCCCCGCAGCTCCTGCAACGTGCCCTCGCGCAGCGTCCGGTCGCGGCCGACCGACCAGCTTCGTTCCCCCAGCTTCACGATCCACTTGACCGTCGCTTCCAGCAGCCAGACCGCTGGGAAGACACTGTACGCAAACCACTGCATGGCCGGCGACAGACGCAGGCAGACCCATTCCTTGTTCCGCAGGGCAAACACCTTCGGAACCAACTCGCCAGCCAGAATCGTGATCACGGTCAACGGCACGACCACCACGATAATGGCCAGGAACTGAGCCATTCCCGGCGTGACACCCCAGCCACGCAACATCGGCTCGATCGACTCCTGGGTCCCCGCACCGCCCGTGACCGCCGCGATGGCCCCAACCAATGTGATGCCGAGCTGGACAACCGCGAGACTGGCCTCCATCTTCTGCTTCATACGCAGTGCCGCCGCGGCACCACGTCGCCGTTCCGCCACGAGTGTGTGCAGGCGCCCCAGGCCCACGGAGGCCAGGGCAATCTCGTAGGCCGCGAAGACGCTGTTCAGCGCAATCATGGTCGCAATGACAACTAACTCACTGGTTCCCATGCAATCCGTTCTTGGCAGCTCGACTCAGCGTGCAGGAGGAGACCTCAGCGAGCTGCCCGCCTCCTCGTCAGCTCGTTTCCAGGATTCTACCGCATCGTGCCCCCCGTCGCGACAACGCGCGCTGTAATTGCAGCACCGCGGCCTCCTTGGCTTTGACCTCCACCGACAGCCCGTCCGCGTGGCAGCGGTGATGATGCACATCGTAGACCAGCGGGAGGCCTTCCGCGCGACATAGCGGCAGCAGATCCGCCGGAGTGAACAGCTTGTCGTCATCCTCCACTGTCAGCCGGTCTCTGGCCCGGTCCGACAGCCGCGCAAGATGGCGGGCGAAATCGGCCAACGCCTGCGACGTGTCGTGCTTGGCAGACTTCAACACGCCCCTGCCGCAATTCGGTTCAACCACACAGCCCAACCACCCCTTCAGGTCACGACCGATTCTAGAGTTCGCCGGGCCTGTGTCAACAGATCTCGCGTGAGGCCCGCAGCCGGTGGACACGATGCACCGCCAACTGGACTGGATCGCGAGGCGCCGCACACCCTTTGGTCGCGTGTCGTCTGAAAACCGGAAAACAGGCCGGCTGGTTGCGTTTCCTGCCCCCTGTCAGGTGCTATCATCTACTCGGACGCCGCCGACGCCAGACCAACCGCGTTTCGGACGATCACGCATGACAGACGACGAGGAACTGATGCTGGCGGCAGGGCGCGGCGACCTGAGCGCGTTGGCACAGCTCGCCCTTCGGCATCAGGATGCGGTGTGGCACGTCGCCTACCGCTTTCTGGGCAACACGGCGGATGCAGAGGACGTCGCGCAGGAGGCGTTTCTCAGACTCCTGACTGCAGCTGACCGTTACCGGCCTGCGGCCAGCTTCCGGACTTACCTGTACCGCATTGTCACGAATCTGTGTTTCGATCGGCTGCGGCGCAAGCGTCTGCGGCAGTGCGAGCATCTGTCGGAAGTAGTGGACCCCCGCAGGACGCCGGCCGAGGCCTCGCTTGCGTCGGAGCGGTCTCGAATCGTGCGTCGGGCCCTGGATGCGCTACCGCAGTCACAGAAGATGGCGGTCGTCCTGCGTTACTACGAGCATCTCAGCCACCGGGAGATTGCCGACGCTCTGCACACCACGACCAAGGGGGCAGAGCGTCTCCTGGCGCGGGCGCGGATCAGTCTGGCAGGCCGCCTGGGCGAAATACTGGAGGAATAGCGCACAACGAGAGGGGGATTGGGCCGTCTCAGACGTTGAAGCACGGTAGCGGAGATAACGGCGTCGAATTGGCCGGACTGAACGGCGACGAAGATGCC
>DAISIS010000569.1:0-3730 GCA_036821925.1 Pirellulaceae bacterium | reverse complement strand
CCAATCAGCGCGTGTGAACGAGGCCCGAGCGTTGGTGGCGTCGGAGTATCAGCTGGACGTGGACGGCTTCATCACGCTGGCCGTCGAGTGCAAGAAGTCGATCGCGGAGAACGCCCGGACCTTCCAGGTCGAGTTGGCGCGTGAAATCGACTGCGACGCGCTCCTGTCTCAGGCCCGCCGCCAGTACATGGAAGCCGCCATGGAGGCCGCCATCGACTGGGATAGCCTCACCGCGATCGTCCAGGACGAGTAGAATGGCGATACCAGCCGCGCGTCTGGCGTGCGTCCCCCCGCGGGTCTGCACAATGGAAGCCGTCCTCGCCAACCACGATGACCGACTATGACACTATACCTAGCCACGGGCAGTCCGAGCACCGAGATTCCTGACGACCAGCTGTGCGCAGCGCTGCAGGGCGTGCTGGAGCGCTGGAGTACCGCGCAGCGGGTGCTGGTGCTGCCCCCCGACTTCACGCGATTCCACAGCCGCGCGGGAGTCCTGACCTGTGCCGCGTACGCGCACTTCGGCCACCGACTCGCCGATGTGATGCCCGCGTTGGGCACGCATGCACCAATGTCGCCCCAGCAACTCGACAGGATGTTCCCCGGCCTGCCCCACACGCTCGTGCGCCCCCACCGCTGGCGCGAAGACGTCGTGACGATCGGCCAGGTGCCGGCCGACTATGTCGCCGAGGTGACGCAGGGGATCTGCCAGGAACCGTGGCCCGCGCAGCTCAACCGGCTCGTGTGGCAGGGCGGCCACGACTTGATCCTGTCGATCGGCCAGGTCGTGCCCCATGAAGTGGTCGGCATGGCCAACTACAACAAGAACCTCTTCGTCGGCACCGGCGGAGCGGAGGGCATCAATCGCAGCCACTTCATCGGCGCCGCCTACGGGATGGAACGCATGATGGGGCGCGGCGACACGCCGCTGCGCCGCATATTGAACTACGCCCAGGACCACTTCTGCAGCCACCTGCCGCTGCTCTTCGTGCTGACCGTCGTCAGCCCCGGCGACGCCGGCCAGGCCGTTGTGCGGGGGCTGTTCGTGGGTGACGATCACGAGTGCTTTCGACGCGCCAGCGAACTGAGCGCGCAGGTGAATGTGACGCTGCTCGACGAACAGCCGGCACGTGTGGTGGCCTATCTCGATCCGGACGAGTTCCACAGTACCTGGCTGGGGAACAAGGCCGTGTATCGCACGCGGATGGCGATCGCTGACGGCGGTGAGCTGATTGTCCTGGCCCCCGGCGTGAAGTCGTTTGGCGAAGATCCGGAGATCGATCGGCTCATCAGACGCTTCGGCTACCGCACGACTCCCGAGATCATGCGGTTCGTCGACACGCATGCGGAACTGCGCGCGAACCTGTCGGCCGCCGCCCACCTGATACACGGCTCCGCAGAGCACCGCTTCCGCATAGTGTACTGCCCCGGCCAGCTGACGCCGGAAGAAATCACGGGTGTCGGATACGACTATGCCGACCTCGCCACGATGCAGCAGCGCTACGACGTGCGTCGCCTGCAAGACGGGTGGAACACGATGCCGGACGGCCAGCGGATCTACTTCGTGCGGAATCCGGCGTTGGGACTCTGGGCGGCTCGCGCGCGAATGGACGAGCGACGCGCAGGGACGGGACGCGCCGAATGACGCCGTTGCCGGCCGGGCCCAGTCCCCGTTCTGACAGGAACCCCCGGACCTAGTAGAGGCCCGGGCCGGCCAGCAAACCGGTCTCGACCGTGCCGTCCGTGATGTGGAACATCCCCGGGTAACGGGCCTCCCAGCCCGCGTTGCCGGCAGGGCAGTACTGGCGGCCATTGCCTTCGATGGCCGCCACCGTCGGGATCCGCGCCGCCAGACTCGCCGAATGCAGGAACGACGCCCCGACACAGGTCAGGTCCTGCACGCACAGGAACAGCCCGTACTTCTGCGCTGCAGCACCCATCAACAGCGCTTCCGTCTGCCCCTTGCACGCCTTGAGCGCCACACCCGAGTAACCCAGCTCGCGCGCCAGTTGCAGACTCTCCAGGTCCAACAGCGACTCGTCGATCACGACCGGCTTGACGCGGGCCGCGGCATGCATCTTGTTCGCAGGGTTCGCACGCAGATCGCGATGCGTCGGCTGCTCGATGTACTGCACACGATCCAGCGCCGCCGCCGACCGCGCGCCGACCTGCGCCAGGAAATCCAACACGTACTGGACGTCCGCGCACTTCTCGTTGAAGTCGAGCGAGTACTGCCAGCCTGTACAGCCGCGACGAGCTTGCGCCTCGGCCGCGACCTGATCGACACGCACCACGCGCTCCACATCCCACGCCAGGTCGTCCCCGGCCAGCTTGATCTTCAGATGCGTCAGCCCGTCCGCCTCGATCCACTCACCAAGCGTCTCCGGCAGACCATCGTTGACGCGCTGCGGAATGTCGGCAGCGGTGAGCGGATCCAGTGCCCCCACCAGATGGTACAGCGGTATCCGCGCCTTGGGCGTCCGCAGCGTGTACCGATCCAGATACTCACCCGCAAACTCCGCCGTCAACCACGCACTCAGGTCTCGGCCGGCAAACTCGCTCCCGAGCACATCGTAGCTGCTGCGGCCCAGGACTTTGCCATACGCGTCGTGAATGGCCGCCTCCAGCGGACTGGCAGCGACCAGCTGCGCCAGCCGCGGCATCGGCTCCACCAGCCCCAACTCCCGCACCACATCCTGCGCCACCCCGCCGTAGCTGACGCTCAGAGCATGCGTGATGTCCAGCGGATGACCAACCTCGGAACAGCCCCCCGCCAGTCCCGCCAGCCGCGTGCCCAACGCGACCATGGCCGCCAGCGTCTGGTGGCTGGACAACTGCGACGTCGGCCACGCCCAGGCGTTGCCCATCGGCATCGACCCGGTACCCGATCCGCGCCGCCCGTCACGCGTTTCCACCTGGACAGTCACGTCCAGCAACGTCACGTCCACGACGACGCGCCCACCAAACTTGATGGGCACTCGATAGCCAATCTCGGTGGTGGAACTCGAAACGTCCCGAATCCGGATGTCCGTGAGCTTCGACATGGCGGCTCAGACCTACACCCCTACACCAGACTACACCAAACCCTTGCGCACCGCCCAGACAGCCGCCTGAGTGCGGTCGGAAACCCCGACCTTGCGCAAGATGTGCTGCACGTGTTCCTTCACCGTTTCGTAGCTGATGTGCAGCGCCTGCGCAATCTCCTTGTTCGTCAGCCCCAGGGCCAATTGCCGCAGCACCTCGCTCTCGCGCTGGGTCAGGGGTACCTCTACGTCGGCATTTAGACGGGGTGTCGCCAGGGCTCCCGTGACGCGTCGCAGCTCGTCACGCGTCCACGCGCTTTCACCCACCGCCGCTTTGCGGATCGCATCAAGCAGCCCTTCACGGTCCGCACCCTTGAGCACATATCCGGCCGCTCCCAACGCCACGGCCCGTGCTACGTAGGTGGGATTGTCGTAGGTAGATAGAATCAGGACCGCGATCTGCGGGACCTCCAGCTTGAGTCGGCCCAATGCGTTGAGTCCGTCACCCCCCGGCATGCGGATGTCCAGCAAAACGACATCTGGCTTCATCTCCAGAGCCAGCTGAATCGCCTGCTCACCCGTCGTCGCCTCACCTACAATCTCGACCTCTGTGCCCGCCATCAGGCTCCGCAGCCCACAACGGACTACTTCGTGATCGTCGGCAATCAACAGCTTGATGCTCATGCAATTCTCCTGCTTGGCGATGC
>DAISIS010000568.1:0-3733 GCA_036821925.1 Pirellulaceae bacterium | reverse complement strand
CGCGCGCATGCCGGCCCGGTACGCCGGGCTGTCGAACACGGGATTGACCACGCGCAGCTCGTCCTTCTCCGGCGGGCCTTCCACCACCACGCCGATCCCGACGAACTCCTGGTCAATGATCTGCTGAAACTGCTGGAAATGCTCCGGGCCGATGTAGTCCGAGTACTCGTCCAGCTCACTGACCATTCCCCGCATGGCGTTTTCGAACAGCGTGCGCGGCTCGACTTCCTCGATGTAGTTGTTCTCGATGATCCCCATGGCATGGGAGACGATGAAGCCGAACCGATTGTGGGTGGCCTTCTGGTAGCAGACCAACGACACCATGGCGGCGATCAAGATCGTGAGGATATTGCGAAGCGGCATGCACGTTCCCCGGACTCAAACCCCGCGGTGGATCAGGTGACTGACAAACGCGACGAAGCAGGCAGCGCAGCGCGGCGATCAGCCGCCGCCGGCCTGGAACACCGCTTCTTCGTAGGGCTGTATGACGACAAAACCATCCCCGTTGAACTCCATCTGGATCGACTCGCCACTCCCGCGGCCGAAGAACGTCTTGAGTGAGACGTCGGTACGGAACTCCGGCTGCAGGGAGCCGGCCCAGGCGATGGTGGCATTGGGATCGGTCCGCACCGGGCTCCCGGGGCGCACCAGCAGCGTGAGCGGCTCGAAGTGCGAGGTGATCGCCACCAGCCCCGTCCCGTCCAGGCGCACGTTGAACAGGCCGCCGGCCGCGATGGCAGTCAACTTGCGCATCATCCGGATGTCCCATTCAATCGTCGATTCGAAGGCCAGCAGGTCGCTGCCGTTGACGTAAATCGACTCCCCCTGCAACCGCAGAATCTGCACACTCTTGCCGGTATCGGCCAGATACATCCGGCCGTTGCCGCGCGCTTTGGTCAGGCGGGCCCCCTCACCGGTAACCGCCTTCTTGAGCATGCGGCCGACACCCTTCTCGAGAATCCCCTCACGCTCGAACTTGATGTTGCCGACGTACGCGACCATGGATCCCGTCTTGATCCAGATCAGGCCGTCGAGATTGACTTCCAGCATGCGCGAGCTCTCCAGCTCGAACAGCCCTTCGTGACGATCCTGCTGCTGTGTTGCCTGTACGAATTCGTCAAGTGAGTAGCGGGACATGTTCCGATTCCTCCCCAGGCGCACCGGGCCCCCGACACAGGATCCAGTGCGCGACACACGCTCCGCCCATGGGGAGACCGCCGCCGCGTTGCGCTCCCGCGCAGACGCGCTTGTGCTTCAGCCCTGCCGCCCCCGCCACGGGTCCGGGCCCGGCCGTCGGTGGCGGCCTGGCTGACCCTGCGTCTTTCTCGGGCCACTTGCCGGTGTCCGGCAACCGAGTCAGTTCACCGATCTGTGCTCACAACATAGCAGATCTCAGGGCCGCCGATACAGCCCGAAGCGGAAATCCTCTACCAGCGGCGGGTCGCGGGCGTCGCGCAGCAGCTGGCGGATCTGCGCGACCACAGCCGGCTGCTGCGCCGCCACATCGGTCGCCTCGCCCGGATCCACCTGCAGGTCATACAGCTCCACCGGCGCAGCGGCGTTCTGACGGACGTCGCGCTGCACCCCTTTCCACCGCCCCATGCGCACCGCCAGCTGACCGCCATACCCGGCAAAGTCCCAGAACAGATACCGGTGCGCCGGCTGCTGGTCACCGCGGCCCAGCAGCGTGGGCAGGTAACTGATCCCGTCCGTGTCGGCCGGCGCGGGCAGCCCGGCCACATCCAGCAGAGTCGCCAGCGCATCGTAATGGGCGCACAGCAGATCGCTCTGCGTGCGCGGAGGCACCCGCCCCGGCCAGCGCACGATCAGCGGCACGCGGATGCCCCCTTCGTACACCGACCCTTTCAGACCGCGCAGCCCCCCGACGCTCCGGAAGAACTCCGCATCAACCTGCTCTTTCAGATGGGTCGTGCCATTGTCGGACGTCAGGAACACAATCGTCCGGTCGTCCAGATCCAGCTCTTGGAGCAGGTGCAGCAGGCGTCCGACCTGCTTGTCGAAAAACGAAATCATTGCGGCATAGGCGGCTTTCGGAGTGGGGTGGGGCTGGTACGAATTCCCCGTGTAGGGCGTCTCGGGCCACAGCCCCCGGTACGGCGCCAGTTCCGACTCGGGCACCTGCAGCGCCAGATGCGGGATCACCGTCGGGTAGTATACGAAGAACGGCCGATCGCGGTGTGCTCGGATGAAGGCCAGCATCTCGTCGGCGATCTCTTGCGGTGCGTAGCGCGCCCCGGTCACACCGTCGTCGTTGCCCTCCAGCACGCGCTGCCGCTGATCGTCGACCAGATAGCGCGGGTACAGATTGTGGGCGTGGCGCTGGCAGTTGTACCCGAAGAACCGATCAAATCCCTGCTGGAGCGGGTCGCCTGTCGTGCCGACGCCGCCGAGCCCCCATTTGCCGAACGCGCCGGTCACATACCCCGCCTGCTGCAACAGGCGGGCCATGGTCACCGTGCCGGCTGGCAGGGGATACTGCCCGCCGAACGAATCGCCGAACGGATACTCGGCCGGGTGCAACTCCGTGTTGTCACGGATCAGCGCGTGGCCACCGTGCCGGCCGGTCATCAGGCTGCACCGCGCCGGTGCGCAGACCGGCGCGCTGGTGTAGTGCTGCGTGAAACGCATCCCTTCGGCCGCCATACGATCGATGTGCGGGGTCCGGATCAGCTGTTGCCCGTAGCAGCCCAGTTCGGCGTACCCCAGATCATCGGCCATGATGAAGATGAGATTGGGAAGCCCGCGCGGTGCAGCCGCCGGAGCGTGTGCCGCAGCGGCACCCCACACGGCGGCTGCCAGCATCAGGAGCCGGCATGCGCTGCCAGCGCAGCCCCGTGCCCGCGTGTCCCCTCGACCGAGCCGAGCGTGATACAACATGGCAACCCCTTTCGCACTGGCGCAATTGTAGCGGGTGCCGCCAGGCGACGCCAACCGACCAACCGTGCGCTGCGCGGGCTGCGCCGATCCTCCGACCGCCGGACCGCGCTCCGGTCCGCGCCGCCGCGTTCTCCCCCGGGCCGGTCAGGAGTGCGCGAGCGAGTCCATGATCCGGTAGAGCTGCTGGGGATCAATGGGTTTGGAGATGTAGCCGTCCATGCCGGCCGCCAGGCACTTCTGCTCGAACCCCGTCACGGCGTGCGCGGTCATGGCGACGATGGGGGTGTGACGGCCGGTGCCGTGTTCCGTGGCGCGGATCAGTCGTGTCGCCTCCAGGCCGTCGAGTTCGGGCATTTCCACGTCCATCAGCACGAGGTCGAAGGTGCGCTGGCGGGCAGCGTCGACCGCTTCGCGCCCGTTGTTGACGACATGGACGGTGTGTCCCTGCAGTTCGAGCAGGCCGACCGCGACCTCCTGATTGACCAGACAGTCTTCCGCCAGCAAGACGGCGTGCTGGCCGTGTGCCAGCGCCGGTTCCACACCGGCCACCTCGCGTGGGCGCTGGTCGTCGGTGCCGCGCACGTCGTTCAACGCCGCCCACAATTCTGCCGGCTGGACCGGCTTGCTGAGGCACCGAGCCACGGGGCGCGCACTGAGCGGGATCGCGCCCTCCTGTTGATCCGCCGGCAGCAGGAGCACCAGCGGACAGCGGCAGCTGGCGGCAGCTCGGGCCACCTGCCCGACCTCCTCCCAGCTGTCCGCCGTCGGTCGGACAGGCACCGCCACCACCGCCACCACCGGCCCCTCGGCCGCATGGCTGTCCGCGGCAGCGGTG
>DAISIS010000567.1:0-3733 GCA_036821925.1 Pirellulaceae bacterium | reverse complement strand
CCACCGGCTTGCTGCGGGACCACGCCGACGACTGCAACGCCTCGTGCACCGGCGGCGTCCTCGGGGCGGAGGACGACCCCTGGTTGAGAATCGACACGACCCAGCACCAGATGCACGCGGTCATGCTGGCCCGCCGACACGTGTGGTCCGCCGCGACCGCACCGTGACGCCCGCGCCTGCGCGCGGACGCTGATCGCCGCCACTGATGCGCGTCCCGGCGGCGGCCGGCAGCGTGTGACGCCTCCGCCCGCGTCAAAACGTGCAGTCGAAGGTGGTATCCGCGCGGATCCGCAGCTCCTGCCACGTGTACTGCTGGTCGTCCAGCAGGCTGGTGGCCGGCACGACATAGCGGCCAATCTGGGCGAGATCGCCCGCGTCCGGCTGCAGGCCGGCGGTCCGCACCGCGTGCTGCGATATCACTAACAAATAGTAGCGCCCCGGCGCGGTGACACGCAATCGATACCGGCCGCGCCGGTCGACACGTCCATAATCGCCCCCCAGCGATCGAATCATCGCCACGCCCGGATGCGCGCCGCCGGGGGCCGGGTCCGACACACGCAGCCCTGCGGCCGCCGCCTTCTGGTCGGGACGCGCTGCCAACGGGACAACCAGCACCACGCTGGATGCATCGGGGACGGCCTGCCGCGCGCTGTCTTCGTACTGTATCGTGCCGGAGATCGTGCAAGGCTGCGCCGGCGCCCCGCCTGACTCCGACCGGGAACTGCTCCCTACTACCATGCCGAACACGTAGAACACCAGCGCCACGAGCCCCAGCAGGAACCCCTGGAGATAGACGACGCGACGCGGCACACGCACGGTCTGGTCGTCGCCGGCCGCGGCTCCCGCCGGTCCCCTCCCGCCTGCCCACGACGCGGAATCTGCAGCCGACGCCGGAGCGGGTGCCGGCCAGGCATCCGCTGACTCGCCGCCGCGACGCTCAGGCAACTCCCGCTCTGCGCCGCTCGATCCGCCGGGGACCTGTACGATCCGCCGGCACCGGGGACACTTCACGTCTTGGTCGGCCTTCTCCACCGGAACGCTCAGACGCTGATGGCACTCGGGACACGCAAAACGGATCGGCATGGCAGGCGATGGCGGCTGTGTCGGATGGCATGAACGAACGGACGCGTACAGCAACAGACCGTATTCTATACGTGCTACGTGCACGTGCAGTGATTATACGTGCGGCCGGTCGGGGGACGCTGAGTGGACCAGGGCCGCGATCCCCAACACGCCGACCAGCAGGAGCACGTCGGCAACGATCGCCATCAGGCAGCCCATGGCAGTCCACCACAGCACCGTTGCGCCCACACTGTCGCTGGCTGCGGCGGCCAGGGCGTAACCACCCACCAGCACGGCAAACGCCACGAGCAGGACGAACTGAGTAAACACCAGGACCAGCAGCACGCGACGCAACATTGATGTGACCCTTAAATCTTGCCTAGTCGCGCCAATTTGGCGGATTGTCGGGGGTCTGTCAATGGTCGGGAGTCGGCCCCCCCTCTCTGCGTTGACTAATTGAGGTGGGCCGTCACAATAGAAAAACAGGTCGGGCAAGGGCACAGAAGTGAGGCGCAGGTGGATGGTGATGCATCGGGTTGTGCGGTGTGGCGTGGGCCGGCCGGCGGCAGCACGTCTGCTGGCGGTGATTCTGGCGGTGGGTGTGCAGGCCGCCCAGGCCGAGGTGATCACGCTCAAGAACGGACTCCAGCTGCAGGGTGCTCTGACGCGTGTTTCTTCGCTCAACGAGAACCCGCTGGTGCCGCAGTCGGCGGGCAACGTCGATGTGTCCAAGATCGTGCTGGTGGACGACGATCTGCGGCGCACCTTCGTGTCGAGCAATCAGGTGCGCGCTGATGGCATCGCGCCGGATGCGGAGTTGACGCTGACGAAGATCGACATCCCGAAGCGGGTGGCGAAGGCAGCGCGGCGGATCGGCATGGTGGGGCCCATTCTGGAAGTGACCCCGTTTGACGAGTACGGCAACCGGATCTTCAGCATGATGGCCCAGAGTGGGCGCATCGACGTGGTCCAGGGGGTGACCTGCATCACGCCGCGCTACACGCAGGTGCAAGGTCTGCAGGCCAAGAACGCCTACGACTGGGACATGCGGATCAGCACGGCGTCGATCCCGCGCGAGCTGTTGAGCCGGATCCTGTTGAAGTACGTTCCCCAGGACGATCCCAACGAACGTCTGCGGGTGGTGCGGTTCTACATCCAGGCCGAACGGTATCGGGACGCGGTGGTCGAGCTGGACCGGTTAATTCAGGACTTTCCGACTTTCAAGGACATGGAGAAGGAACGCTCCCGGCTGTACCAACTGGTCGCGGAGGACGTCATTCGGGAGATCGAGCTGCGGCGCAGCGGGGGGCAGCATCTGCAGGCGGTCACGTTGCTGGAGGGGTTTCCCGCCCAGGACGTGTCGGGCGCGGTGCTGCTGAAAGTCAGCAACATGCTGGGGGAGTACGCGGAGCTGCGCAAACGCGGCGAGCGGGCGCTCGAACTGCTGGCCGGGCAGGTCAAGGAACTGGACCAGCCCGCGGCGCAGGCGCAGGTCGAGGCGCTGGCCCAGGAGATCAACACACAGCTGAACGTCAACAACCTGGACCGGCTGGCGGACTTTCTGCGGCTGGCCGATGACGAGAAGCTGACGGTGGAGCAGAAGCTGGCGTTGGCGTTCAGCGGCTGGATCCTGGGCAGCGGCGCGGGGACGCCGAACTTCACCGATGCGTTGTCGCTGGCCGACGCGCGGGATGCCGTGCGGGCCTACCTGCGGTCTGCGAATCAGGTGGAGCGCGACGACATCCTCAAACGTCTGAAGTACATCGAAGGGGCGACGCTGCCCAACGTGGCGAAGATCCTGGCGACCATGAATCCGCCGCTGGACATCGAAATCTCGGCGGACGGGGTGTGGGGGCTGCAGGAGCGTTCGGTGCCGGGGGTGGGGGACGAGCCCGAGTTTCGCTATCTGGTGCAGATTCCGCCCGAATACGACCCGTCGCGCCGCTACCCGTGCATCGTCACGCTGCACGGTGCCGGGTCGACCCCCGCCGGCCAGATCGACTGGTGGGCCGGTCCCTGGAACGCGGAGCGGCGGCTCCGCGAAGGCCAGGCCACGCGGCACGGGTACTTCGTGATCGCCCCCTGCTGGGCGTCGGACAACCAGACGCGGTACGAGTACTCGCTGCGTGAACACGCCGCCGTGCTGGCGTCCTTGCGGGATGCCTTGCGTCATTTCAGCGTCGACACCGATCGGATCTTCCTGACCGGGCATTCCATGGGGGGCGATGCGGCCTGGGACATCGGCCTGGCCCATCCGGACCTGTGGGCCGGTGTGCTGCCAGTGGTGGCGACCGCTGACAAATACGTGTCACGTTACTGGAAGAACGCCAAAGGGCTGCCGCTGTACTTCGTCGCCGGGCAACTGGACGGCAACAAGATCGCGGCCAACGCCCGGGACCTCGACCGGTACATGAAGTACGCCGGTTTTGACGCCATGTATGTCGAGTATCAAGGGCGCGGCCACGAGCATTTCGCGGACGAGATCCAGCGGCTGTTCGCCTGGATGGCGGTCAACAAACGCACCTTCGTGCGGCGGGAGTTCACCGTCACCTCTATGCGCCCCTGGGATCAGTTCTTCTGGTGGGTGGAGCTGGGCGAGATTCCCGACCGGTTCGTCGTGCTGCCCACCAACTGGCCGCAGTCGAAAGCCCGGGATGCGGAGACCGAGGCG
>DAISIS010000566.1:0-3737 GCA_036821925.1 Pirellulaceae bacterium | reverse complement strand
GCGCCGCAGCCCGCATTCGCCGCCGGTCGACGCAGGACCTCCAGCTGGTACACGGCCGTGAGTGAGGTCAGGTCGAGTGTGGAGCGCTGTTGTCGCCAGCTGAATACGGCTCGGTACAGCGCCTGGCGCAGGAACCACGCATCCCCCGCAGCGTCCCGGCGGCTGGCCCGGGCCTGCAACGCCTCGTAGAACTCCAGCGGCAGATAGTCGTATTGCCCCACCGGTGCGGAGGTCGCATCCACCGGGACCAGGACCTGATAGACCGCGTCGGACGCGTCGGGCGCGCTGGCCGTCTGCAGCGGATGCGCCTGCAGGCCGCTGGCACACAGCGCCACCAGTCCGGCCGCGATCAGGAGGAGCGTCGCCATCTCGACGGCGGCCACAACGCTGTCCGACCGCGTGGCAACCGGCCCGGCCACCCGCGTCTGGTTCAGCCGCCGGACGCCCGCAACGGCCATCCCCAGCAGCGTGGCAGGACACAAGATGGAGGTGATCGGTACCAGCTCCGACGGCACCAGCAAGGCCACCACGGCAGCCGCCCCCAGGACCGGATACAGGTACCGCCCGAGATGCCAGCCCCACCCACCCACGAGGCCGGCGACGATCAGCAGCAGCGCCCAGCCGACCACCCACAACGACCGGGAATGTTCCACCGTCAGGGTTCCGTGCCCCGAGTCGTCCACCGGCAGTTCGCATGCGCGCCACCCACGGCCGGCCAGACCCGATTGCGTGGCGTCGCGGTAGCCCGCCCAGGGCGGACCCGGCAGCCCCGGCACACCGACCCACGCGGGCAACGGCACCACACCTGGCGGCAGGCTCGCCACATACGCGGCAGAAGACTGCCCGGCCTGCGACAGCCATCCGCCGGCGCGCGCCACCGCCACGCACTGCCTCGACGTGATGTCGGCCGGCAACAGTTGCCGCGCCAAGCCATCCAGACTGGTCAGCAGCACCGCATCGTCCTGGAACACCAGCACCAGGCGCGCCGCGCCGAGCACGTCCGCCGCCACTTCCACCGCGTCGCCTCCGGTCCAGCGCGGAAGCGTGTCGTCCAGCCGGAGCCCCTCGTCCGCCAGCCAGGCGGCATCGACCCACATCTCCGGCGCCCCTGCCTCGCCCTCCGCCCGCTGCCGGTACCGATCGAACAACTCACGCCACGTCATCTCGTCCTGCCGCAGATCGGACCGGGCCGCCAGCAGTATCTGGCCCAGGCGTTGCAGCAACGCGGGAGCATGCTCCGATTCGGAATCGCGGCGATCGAGTTGGCCGATCAGATCGAGCCAGTCTTCGCGCGAGAACAGGCGGAAGGGGCGCCCGTCGGACGCGGTGGAAAGCGGCCCCAGCAATCGCTGTTTCCACGTGGGACGCTCCACGGCCATCCCGTCGGGGCCGCGGCTGCCCCAGGCCGGACGATAGCCGGGCGGAAGCCAGACGAGCCACCAACGCTCCATCACGGGCACGTTCACCCGCGGGAACTCGGTGGCCAGGCGGCCCCAGATCCCGGGACGCGGACCGACTTCGCCATACGTCAGCGCCACCCGCGGGAAACGGCAACCGGCCGGCAGCGTCACGCCGTACGCGCCGTCGGTGAGCGGGCGCGCTGCGCGCCCGGCATCCAGCCCATTGATCGAGAGCCCGCGCCACGTGCAGCCCGCGGGCAGCCGCACCTGCAATTCCGTGCCGCCCGTGTTTTCCAGCAGGAACGTAGCCACGTGCGTCGCCTCGCCCGTCGCCAGATACTGTGACGCCACCTGGCACGTCCAGACCCAGAGCGTGGTGCCGTCACCGCGCGCAGACGCCCGGTCGATCGTGACTCGCGCCTTGTGCGAAGCGTCGAACCGGTAGCCGGCGCGGGACGTCGGATAGCTGCCGGGGGGCGGCAACTCGACCGGAATCGGCTTGACGGCGCTGGCCTTGACTGTCAGACGCGTGCCGTCCATCGAGCGAATCATCAGCCGGCCCTCGTGAGAAACGGCGGCCGGCAGCGTCGCCAGCGACGCATTCAACGCTGTTGCCGAACGCGTCGTGCGCTGGGCGCGGACTTCGAACGGAGTGGCCTGGGGCTTGCGGAGGGTGATGTCCCAGACCTCTCCCGTCCGGTGCAGGCTGCTCGGCGCGTCCTGCTCGATGTTCACACGATGCGCGTCCAGAATCGCGTTTCCATCGCCGATGAACTGCCAGGGCAGGTCACCCTGTCGGACCTCCGACAAGTGCACCCGCAGCTGCGCCACCGGCGACGCATCCGGCGTGCACACGATCCGGTACCCTTCCACATACGAGGCCTGGTCCACCTCCACGTCGACATAGACGGCCGCGGCAAACTCGGGATCCTCGCGGGCAATGTTCAGACGCAGCGGACGAGCCTGGTCGTTGTCGACAAACACGACGCCTCCCGCGCCGGACTCGATCCGCGTCGCCGCGGCCGGGGAGAGCCCGGCCGGATCCACCCGTTCCAACCGGCTGTCGCCCGCCAGTTCCAGCCGGTAATCCGCGTCGGGCGTCACGGCCACCAGCCGCGACCCGTACGACGCGTCCAGGAACTCGACCGGGCGGATCGCCTCGGCTGTGACCGGGAAACTGGGGGAGCGATGGGCCCGGATCCGCAGGCGGATCGGCTGGTCGGGGGTCAGTGGTTCCAGGAGCTGGATCTGCAAACGCCGATGCTCCGCCTCGTAGGCCACCACCTGATAGTCGCGCACGGCAGTGGCCGGTTCAGATTCGATCCCGTCGATGGTCCAGGCATTGGGCACCTGTGCCTCCACGACAAACCGCTCGCCAAAGGCACAGGTCAGATCCGCACAGGTTTGCGCGGTGAGGGCATCGACGTCCAGATCGACGGTCGTGCCGACATCCGCCACGACCGTGCGCACCTGCCGGGTCACGGTCAGTTCCAGTGCACTCTCCACGCCAAACAGCTCGAACCCCAGCTGTTCAGCCCCCGTCTCGTCCGGCGTGGCGGTCACGGCCGATTGGCGGGCGTCGCGTACCGCGAGGTGCCGCAGCGTCAGGGTCCGGGGCACGACCAACGTCATCGTGCCCTGCCGCCAGAACACGTCCCGCGGCCGGAACGCCGGCAGCTGCCACGAAACGCCGGTATGCAGCGGGCTGACGGCGGACACTTCCAGCCCGGAATGCACCCCCGTGAGCCGTTCGGCAAACTGCACCCGCACGGTCTGCACATTCCCATCGTCACGCGGCGCAGAACTCCAGTCCACATCCACATTGCCCAGCCGGATCGCCGTGATCTGCACTTCGGAGTCGACGTCCAGCTGCAGTTCGGCCAGCGGTTCGCGATGGATATCCAGACCGATGAGGCAGGCGATCTCCAGCCCGTTGTCGACGAGCCGATAGGTGGTATCCTGCTGAACGCTGACAAGCTGTTGTCGCCGCGGGTCCAGCGGACGCCGCGCCACGGCGACGGCGCAGCGCGTCTGGCCTCCCATGCGGATCACCCACCGCCGCAGCCCGCCGGCAGTGGCCGATCCCGCGTCTGGAGCCGCGACGGCCGCGTCGTCCAGGTCCGTCGGAGACGCGATCAGGCCGCGGTCGACCGACACTTCGAGCCCGGCGGGCACATCCAGAACCAGGCGGCTCATCGGCGCCGCGGCCAGCGCGAGTTCAAAACGATACGTGCCCCACTCGTTGACTGTGCCCCGTAGCGTCCACGGCACGTGCAGCGTGCCGGATACCGGCACCAGTGCCAGCAGGTTCCCGGCGGCCTCGGTCCCGAGCGTCGC
>DAISIS010000565.1:0-3749 GCA_036821925.1 Pirellulaceae bacterium | reverse complement strand
CGCCAGGTCCCCCTTGCCGCTGGCCGGACTCGTCCACGTGTCGACCTGCTCCCCGTCAGACACAACGGAAACCGGGGGGTGATGTCCACCCGCGCCAGTTCGCGGCGGGGGAGGTGAAAGAACAGGTGACCGACCGGATACGGGGAGCCGCCCCTGTTGGCCGGCAGACGCGGCAACATAGACCGGCTCCCGGCACGCCATCGTGCAGTGATAGTTCCGTGTCAGTCGCAGCCTCGAGGAGTAGGCCGGCGAGCAGGCAGCTCGCCCCTTCTCGATCCCTTCGAGCGTGCTTTCGTGCTCAGCCGCTTGCGGCGGTGCTCGTGCTCGTAATCGAAGCGGTGGATCGTTCATTGCGATTACGAGCACCGCTACGCTGAGCACGAGCACGCACAGCGCCGGGATAAATCGGCTTGGCGTTGAGGCTGTGGCAGGGAAACGAAAAGTGGTACCTTTATGCCGGCAAACGAGGCATAATGGCGGAGTTGCCTGCTCGCCGAGGTCTTGTGTGACATTTGTATGTCACTGGGTGAGTGTGCGCCGCGTGCTGGGAGCCTGCGTGTCTTGCCGCGTCTGCCGGCGAGCAGGTACGGCTCCCCATCTCCAGGACCCTGTTGTGAGAAGACTGTGAAATTGATCATCCCGAGCACTTGGGCTGGCTGTCTGATGGCAGTCGCCGCGCTGGCGGCAGCCGCTGAGGTGCCGCGCAGCGTGAAGTTGGTGGCCACCTTCGACGCTCAGCAATTCCTCTCACCGGATGCGGTGTTCTGGCCGGGCCCGTTCTGGCTGTGGAATGCGCCGCTCGAGCCCGACCGTCTGCGGGCACAATTGCGCGACATGGCTGCACACGGATTCCGCAGCGTATGCATGCTGCCCATGCCGCATGCGTTTCGTCCGGACAGTACGAACAATCTGCTCGATCCGGACTACCTCACACCGGAGTTCCTGGCACGGACGCGGTTGGCTGTTGACGAGGCCTCGTCACTGGGCATGCGTTGGTGGCTGTACGACGAAGGTGGCTGGCCGTCCGGCCAGGCGTTGGGCAAAGTCACCCAGGGCCATCCTGAGTTTGGCCAACAGACACTGGTGCGCGAACAGGTGCCGGCCACGACGCCGCTGACGGTGCCCGCCGATGCCTTGGCACTGGTCGTCGAAGAAACGCGTTGCGTCGTGCGTCCGGGCGAGACCTGGACGCCGCAAGCCGGAGAGACCGCCTACGTGTATCGTGTCCAGCGTGGCGGATATGCCGACCTGCTCAATCCGCAGGCGACGCACCGGTTTCTCGAACTCACGCACGACGCGTACCGGGGCGTCCTGGCGCCGCACTTTGGCCAGACCGTACACTTCGCGTTTACGGACGAGCCGAACGCGCCCAACCTCCATCCGCCAGATTCGATCACCTGGACGCCGAACATGGACGTGCTGTATCGCGACAAGTACGGTCGCGACCTCGCTGAGATCCTGCCGCTGCTGTTCTCGCCGCCCGGCCAACGCGCGGCGCCGGACGTCGCGCGCGCCCGTATCGACTTCTACGACTTGTGGACGGCCCGGTTCCGCGACGCTTACTTTCTGACGATCCGCGACTGGTGCCGCCAGGTGGGGCTCGCCTCGGGCGGCCATTTGAATGGCGAGGACGAGACACTCAACGCGGTCCGCTATGGCTTTGGCCACGCTTTGCGGCAACTGCGCGCGATGGACGTCCCCGGAGTGGACCTGATCTGGCGGCAGCTGTTTCCCGGCCAGGAGAAGCCCCACTTCTTCCCGAAGTACGCGTCGAGCGCTGCCCACCAGAATGGCACGCGTTTCGCCTTCACGGAATCGTTCTGCGTGTACGGCAATGGCCTCACCCCGGCTCAGGCAAAATGGCTCATCGACTACCAGTACGTGCGGGGCATCAACCTGGCGGTGGTCGGTTGCCTGCCCCTGACGACGCGGGATCACCACATGACGGGTGAGCGCCCGCATTTCGGTCCCGTCGATCCGCTGTGGGACAGCGAGGAAGGGTTGTGGAGGTACACGGCGCGTCTGAGCTACCTCCTGTCGCTCGGGACGCCCGACGTGCGCGTGGCGCTTTACTATCCCGTCCGCGACATGTGGGGGCTGGGACTCGAGGCGACGGAGGCGGCGGAAACGCACGATCAACTGGCACAGGAACTGCTCGCCAGCCAGCGCGACTTTGACCTGATCGACGATGATCTGCTGGCGGATCCGGCCACACGCATCGAAGGCACACAGCTCGTCGCGGGCGCGATGCGGTACGACACCATCGTCTGCGGAAAGGTCCGCTGGATGCATCCCGACGCGCTGACACGCTTGCGCGCCTTCGCGGCCGCGGGTGGCCAGGTGATCTGTTGGGGCCATCAGCCCGGTACGGACGGTGCCGCCGGTGACGCGCGAGCGGCGGTTCCATCGCGGGAAGCCGCCATAGCCGCCGTTCCCGCCACCGTGACGCTCATGCCTGCGTCGCGCGCGGTGCGCTCGGGTGGCCGGCACGTGGACGGGGGCGAAATCCTGGTGTTGTTCAACGAAGGTGCTGCACCGTACAGCGGCGAGTTGCTTGTCGGAGCCCCCTTTGCCTACACGTGCCACATGGGCCTGGGCCGGCTGCTGTCCCTGCCGATACAGCAGCATCGCGTCCGCGTGCAACTGGAACCCGGCGCGACAGGTGTGTACTTCCTGAGCCAGCAGGCACGCGACGCGGATCCGGCACACGCGGCGTCTGACCAGGTCCTTGTTCTCGACGACCAGCTCCACGCCCGGCCCTGGCGGCGCTACGTGGTGGGCCAGCACGATTTCGAAATCATCGCGCAGGACCATCCGCCGGTCCCATTCGCCCAGGCCACGTCGTGGCGGACATGGCTCACCGAGGATTTCTCCGGGCAAGTGGATTACACGGCAGCGGTTGAGCTGCCAGCCGATTGGGATGGTGAACGGCTGGAACTCCAGACCGGTCCCATCGAGTATGCCGCACAGGTTTTGCTCGACGGCCATCCGGTCGGCAGCCTGCTATGGCCTCCCTGGCGTGTGGAGCTGCCTTCCACCACCGCCGGGCGACACGAAATCACGATTCGCGTGGCCAATTCGCTCGCGAACGAACTCACGTCGCAGCGTGTGGCGGACGCCTGGAAATCGAAGAGCGGCCCGGGTTGGCCTAGCCCATATCATGAACGCGCGCTGGTGTTCGAGAGGCAGTCGCGCGGCGGTGGGCTCCAAGGCCCCGTCCGACTGGTTGTGTTGAAGAGGAGTTGACCCTGTTCCGTGAGAGGAGCCTACCAGTGACGGCTGAGACAAACTCTCAAAGCACGCCCCCTTGCAGGGAATGCTGGGCGAATTGCGGTGTGGGCTGAACAGCTGTGCCGGCATACAGGTACCACTCCCCGTTTCCCACCCGCGGAAGCGAGTCGCGCTTTCTTCACGACGTCGGACGCATGACTTATTGTCGCATGCGAGATAGAATAGCGGCGCGCTTGGAAGTGGGGTGATCGGTCCATCAGACGATGGGTGGACGGGGTTGCCGGAGGAGTGCCCGCGGGATGTCGTGTCCCTTACCAACCGAAGAGGTGCGAGGATGCAGAACGTCAGTTACACGGCCCTTATGCACGCCGTGTTGTTTAGCGTTTTCCCTGTCACTTTGTCTGCTTTGAGCGCGGACGAGCGAAAAGCAGGGCCGGATCGCCTCGCCCGGCCGGTCATTCGTGGGCGATCGTACGCCGTGTCGTCGATGCGGCCGGAGAGCACGCAGGTGGCGGAGT
>DAISIS010000564.1:0-3749 GCA_036821925.1 Pirellulaceae bacterium | reverse complement strand
TGGGCATCCGCGACGTGATCCTGCCGGGCGACATGAAGGACTTGATGAACAAGGTTACGGAGGCCAAGAAGGCGGCCGAGGCCAACCTGATCGTCCGCCGTGAAGAGACGGCGGCCATGCGCAGCCAGGCCAACACCGCTAAGGTGCTGGAAGGCAACCCGACGCTTATGCGGCTCAGGGAGCTGGAAGTCCTGGAGAAGGTCGCCACCAGCGGCAAGCTGAACGTCGTGCTGGGCGAAAAGGGCCTGGCCGAGCGGGTCGTGAACCTGCTGTGATGTGCGCGAGATTGGAGCGCTGGACGGACGCCAGCGCTCCAATCGGCGTCGTATGGTATCGGTGTTCTTGTAGATCAAGGCGCGTAGATGCACGCGACCTTTTCCGGGTTCGCCGCCGCCCAATTGTAGATGTACAGGCCGCCACGGCTCATGCCTTCCAGGGCCGCTTGGCGGGCCAGCTCCTGCCGCGTGGTCAATTCCTGGTAGAAGGCATTCCAATGCGCAACGGCCTGGGGGTTACCGAACATTTCGACGACATCCATAACCAGAGACGGGACCGCAAGCGACAGAAACAGCACGATGCAACTCCGGCTGCCGTTCTCAGCAAATCGATTCATCCCGGTGCTACTGGAAAAAAAGGGACCCGCAGCTCACCAGCACGCGGCGCTGCAATGCCAGGGAGGGGCACTGGGGGTCCAGGCCTACCTCAACTTCGAGGGCTGCGCCAGGATGCCCCTGATGTTGCAGCCCCACGCCGCCTCTTACAATACCCGGTGAGCCGGGGCGGTCAACGTGGCTGCACGCCCCGCGGCTGCCCACATGCTGCTCCCGCATGGGGAGAGCGAAGTGCGGCGAGGCGCGCTGAAGAGCGGATTGGCCTCTTGCGTTACACGGCCGAGGTGCCGGAACAACCGCAGCCCTGAACTCGCTCACCACTACCACCATGAAACACTTCATCGTTATTGCCATGCTGTTGGGGCTCTCGTCGATGGCTTTCGCCGAGGACCTCCGCCGGCAGCCGCTCAAGGACCTGGAGGGTTATTTCCCGTTTACCCCGCCGAGAACCTTGCCCGAGTGGGAGCAGCGGAAGGAGTACGTGCGGCGGCAGATTCTGGTGGCGGCGGGCCTCTGGCCGATGCCCACCAAGACGCCGCTGAACGCGGTAATTCACGGCACAATCGACTGCGACGGGTATACGGTCGAAAAGGTCTATTTCGAGAGTGCACCCGGTTTCTTCGTCACGGGCAACCTCTATCGCCCGAAGGACATCCGGGGGCGCGTGCCCGGCGTCATGTTCGCGCACGGCCACCAGGAGAATGCCCGTCTGTACCTGACCCCGGAGGACACGTTGCGCAAGAGCATCGCCGACGGCGCCGAGCGTTTCGAGCGGGCCGGGCGCAGCACCTATCAGTCACAGTGTCGTCAGCTCGCCCGCATGGGCTGCGTGGTCTGGCAGTGGGACATGCTCAGTGATTCGGATTCGATTCAGTTATCGCGGCAGGTCGTGCACGGCTTCTCCACACAGCGGCCGGAGATGAACACGACGGACAATTGGGGCCTGTACAGCCCGCAGGCCGAGGCACATTGCCAGAATATCATGGGCTTGCAGACGCTCAATGCGGTGCGCGGCCTCGACTTCCTGCTCAGCCTGCCCGAGGTGGACCCGCAGTGCACGGCGGTCACCGGCGGCAGCGGCGGCGGCACGCAATCGATGATCCTGGCCGCGATTGACGACCGTATCCAGCTTTCCTTTCCCGTGGTCATGGTCAGCACGTCGATGCAGGGCGGCTGCACTTGCGAAAACGCCAGCTTGCTGCGAGTGAACACGGGCAATGTCGAGTTCGCCGCGCTGTTCGCGCCGAAACCACAGGGCATGAACAGCGCGGACGATTGGACCAAGGAGATGGCCACCAAGGGCTTCCCCGAATTGCAGCAGCTCTACGCGTTATACAGCGAGGAGGATAATGTCTTCCTGAAACGCGGCGAGCACTTCCCGCACAATTACAATGCCGTCACGCGCTCCGCCTTCTACACCTTCCTGAACAAGCATTTCGAGCTCGGCTTTCCGGCGCCGGTGATCGAGACGGATTTCGATCCGCTACCGCCCGAGCAACTCACCGTCTGGGACGACCAGCATCCGGCGCCCAAGGCCGCCGATCCGGATTTCGAACGCCGTTTGCTGGCGTGGTTCACTGAGGACGCTCAGCGACAGATCCTTGCTGCCGCAGCGACGCCCGATGGCCAGCGGGAGGTGGTTCGCCCCGCGGTCGAGGTGCTCATTGGCCGCACACTGGCCAACGCGGGCGACGTAGAATGGAAACCACAGAACGAGCAGGATTGCGGCGACTGGCTGGAAAAGAGCGGTACACTCCTCAACAAGACCTACGGTGAGGAGGTGAAGGTCGTGGCGCTGTGTCCGAAGCAAGGAAACGGCCGCGTGGTCGTCTGGCTTGACGACCAGGGCGTGGCCGCACTCCACAACGCCGATGGCAGCCTGAAACCCGCGGTGCACAATCTCCTTCAAGCGGGCGCCGTCGTCCTGGGCGCCGATCTACTGTACCAGAACGGGGAACCTATGACGCAGACACGCGTCGTGGCCAATCCCCGCGAATTCGCCGGTTACACCTTCGGCTATAACCACGCGCTCTTTGCTCAACGCACGCACGACGTGCTGACCATCGTACGTTTCGTCCGCCAGGCGACAGGCGGCTTGTCTCCGCAGCCCAAGTCCGTGGCCATCGCCGGTTGGCGCGGTACCGGCCCCATCGTAGCCGCAGCCGGCGGGCTGGTGGGCGAGGCCGTTGACCGCATCGCGGTGGACACTCAGGGTTTCCGCTTCGGCAAATTACTCGACTACCGCCATCCGATGTTCCTTCCGGGGGGCGCGAAATACCTCGATCTGCCCGGCCTGCTCGCGCTTCACGCTCCTCGCCCGCTCTGGCTCGCCGGTGAGGGCCCAGAACCCGCGCTCATCACCGCCGCGTACCGCGCCGCCTCGAAAACCGATGGGCTCGTGACCTTCACGGGTGACCTCATGCAACAGGAAGCCGCGGCTGGCCTGTGGCTGCTAAAGTAGACAAACTCTCAGGTTGGTTGTCCGGAACCGAAGACTGGCTCCCGAAAACAGTGGGTCGAATTGTGTGCCTGCAAAAGAAGTAGAATGCCTGTCCCCCTTTTCGGACAGCCTCTTATGTCAAGGGGTGTTTTTATGAGTACATCACGACGTCGTTTTCTTCAGAGTTCCGCTCTGGCTGCCGCCACCGTTTCCGTTGCACCTCTGGCGGCCGCGGACAAGCCTGCGCTCCCCGCTCCGAGCGACGATCCCCGCATGCTGTATTACGACCAGTTTTACTTCAAGGAGAAACCGGTATTCCGCTTCGAGAATCCCTTCGACGGCGGTGTGCTTCAGGAAGGAACCGGCTATCCGGTTCTTGGCACGGAAACGGGTGCCGACGGAATCACACGGCTGCGGATTCACGTCGTCGTTCAGCCCGGTGAAGTCGGTGATCTTCAGGTTTTCGATCCCGAAGGTACAGCCATCCCGATGGAACCCATCTCCGGCGCACTCATGGGCACCGCACTGCTCAAGGACCGTTTGTCCATCCTCAAAGCGTGTGGCATACAGCACGGCGAGCCGGTCGAAGTGACCTGTCGCGTTTTGTGGGCGAAAAACGCTTTCAAGCGCTATCGCTGCTATATTGACCCCAGTGTTGCAGATTTTTTCAGGCCGCGAGGGCCTGAAAAATCTGCAAG
>DAISIS010000563.1:0-3751 GCA_036821925.1 Pirellulaceae bacterium | reverse complement strand
CCAGGCAGGGGACGAGTCTCAGGCGGTGCTGCCGGCAGAGGGCGAAGAGTTCGTACATGAGCGACCAGTCCCGCGCCGGATCCCGGTCGTAAAGCAGCGCCTGGTCGCGCGGGTAGCCAGGGCTGGCGAAGAAGCGGATGAAGGCCAGGCCGCTCTGGCCGGCATCTTCGATGCCGGCGATGATCGCCTGGCGCGCCTGCTCGGGCGTGCCATAAATGTGGGGGATGTGAGGCCACGTGCCGAAGTAAGTCTGATGCAGGTCAGGCATGTTGACGCCGACAGCCCGATACGCGCGGCCGTCGAGGTACAGCGTGCAGCCGCGTCGCGTCACAAACCCATCCGCCGCGCCGGCCGGCAGGGCCAGCAGGGCCAGGCCGAGCAGGCCAGCCGCCACCATTCTCGTGTTCATGAGTCGGCCCTCCCCACCTGCTACTGCTGTTGCTGGCTTTTCGCGGCGGCGGCTTCCGCCATCCGCTGGCTGCCGGCGGCGATGACCGGGGAAAGGTCGAACCCCAGCGGCTGGCCCTCTGCGATCTTCTGCTGCGCGGAGCGGATGGCGGCTTCGGCTCCCTCCGGCACGTCGTGCTGCCACCAGTTCATCCGCTCGCTGTAGCACCAGACATACTCGTCGCTCGTGGCCAATGCATAGTAGACATTGTGCTCCCACCACTGCAGCCGCTCCTCCGGCGTGAGAAATGTGCTGAGATAGTCCTCCGGAGGCTGACGCAGCGCGAGCAGGTGATCCATGTAGAGCGCCATGCCGGGACGGAACTGGAGGGCGTGCCTGGCGTGCAGGTCCGGCGGGACCAGGGCCCGCGTCCGCTGGCGCATCAGGTGATACGCGCGGAAGAACTGCTCGCTCGCGGTGAAGTAGTACGCTGGCTCGTAGCCATCAATGATCTGCACACCGGGCGCGGCGGCCTGGAGCGCGCCGTTCCAGAACGCGGAGAGCAGCCCCCACGACTGCTGCGCAAGACGCTGCTGCCGCTCCTGGACGTCCGGCGTGCCGAGCAGCCCCTCAAACAGACTCTGGTGGAAGAACGTCAGCAGCCGGATGTCGGGCATTTCCGTCTGGAGCGCCGTCATGAACTGGGCGCCGCGCTTCTGGACCTGGGCTTCCACCTCGGCAAAGCTGCGGTCCGCGTTCTTCCCGGCGTAGGCCCACGGGTTTTCACCGTACGGTTCCGGGTCGAACACGATGCCGACACAGCGCCCGATTCTGGCCGCCTTCGCACTCAGCTGCAGATTCGCCGCAATGCCCGCCCACTGCTCGTCGTTGAACCAGTCCATATTCCAGTTGTTGGCGGCATAGAGGCAGAGGAAGTTGTCGGTGAACGTCTGCCACTCAATCGCGGCCAGATCGTCGAACTGAGGCTTGAGTGCCGCTTCGTCCCACGGACGCGGGTCGAACGCGTGATTCCACTCCTGCAGCCGGAAGATAATGCCATCGAACGGCATCTTCTCCATCTGGCGAATGTCCTTGCGCACCTGGTCCGGGTAGGGCACGTCCCAGCCGTACTCGATGAGTTTCTTGGCCTTGCCCGGGTGCTCGGCAGCAGCCGGCTGCGCGGCCGCCGCCACGGCGGCAGCCAGTATCGCGGTTGTGACCAGCAGCGGCGCACCGGTAATGACAGTTCTGCGAATACGACTTGCTATGTTTTGCATGGACGATGCTCCTGTGACACGACTGCTTGTTCTGCCTGGAATCTGCTGCCCGCCCCCGACCTGCTACCGGTCCGGCTGCGCGGCGGCCTGCTTGATGATAACCTCCAGCTTGCCTTTCAGCAGCTCCCGGAACCGCTGCGCATCCTTGGCTTCCCCGACAATGCTACCGAAATGCATGGGAATCGCCACCTGAGGCTGGATGTCCAGCGCCGCCTGCACGGCTTCTTCGGCCGTCATCACATAGGTCCCCGACACGGGCAGCAACGCCACATCCGCGCGGATGTCTTTCATTTCCGGGATGCGATCCGTATCGCCGGCGTGGTAGATCCGCGTCTTGTCCAGCGTGATGATGTATCCGACCCAGCCATTGGCTTTCGGGTGAAAGTCCTTGTTGATGTTGTACGCCGGCACCGCCTCGATCTCGACCCCCTCGATGTTCAGTTTCTGTCCCGGCTGGATCACCCGCACCGTGCCGGGAATCTCCTGGGCACAGTCGGCAGGCGCGACCACCACGGTGTGTTCACCCTGCAATTTCGCGATGTCTTCGGGCACACAGTGGTCGAAGTGCCCGTGCGTGACGCAGATGATGTCCGCCTGGTCTGGCATCTGGATCTTGTACGGATCGATGTAGACCGTCTTCTGACCCACGAGCTTGAACGTATCATGTCCGAGCCAGTGGATGTTCTTTGCGGCGAATTCTTTCACGGTAGAAGCTCCTTTCTCCAGAGTGCTGGTTGGGTCGCGATGCGTCATGCCGTCCTGCAGCGTCCTGGCCTGGGCGCGGCAGGGCGTGATGGTGTTCAGGAACCGCTTGACCAGTTCCTGGTAGCCGTCATTGTCCCGGTTCTCAGCAAGCCAGAGGCGCTGGAAGTCGGCTTGCAGCGTCGCGAATTCCTGCGCCACCGCCTCCAGTTCTGCGGCAACCTGCTCCCGGGGCACGGCGGCATTCTGGAAGTGGCCGAGCGCCAGCAGTTTGTGGCCCAGGGCCAGATAGCACCGCACACCGAACGCGTATTGCTCCAGATTGGCCTGGTTGCGGCGGGCTTGAGGCGCTGCGGCGCGGAGCCTCTCGAGCGCGGGTGCGGCCGCGTCCACGAGCCGTTGCCCCACGCCGGCCGGGTCCACCATCCGGGTGATGTCCGGGTGGGTGAACGGGTCATGGAAAAACTCCCAGATGAAGTTGGTCGCCACGTCAACTTCCCGGCCCTCCTTGTCGCTGACGCGGATGGCCTTGGCGTTCACGTCGCTGACCGCGGCGACGGCCCGCGGCCCAGCGTCGTTGGACACGCCGTACAGGCCGCGGGCGCAGGCGTGCCAGAAGTACTCGCGGTCCAGCTGCGCCCCGCGCCAGGCACATGCGCCGTGGTACAGAAAGGGCAGCCACTCCTGGCCCACGAAATGAAAATGGCCGGCATCGCCCCAGTCGCATGTAATGCTGCCTGCCGCCCTGTACTCGAGTCCACGCGCCACTTCCAGATCCGAAAACGCGGCTGCCGAATTGACCCACGGCATCAGCCAGACGTGGCTGTAGATCCAAGCCTGGGCGAAAAAGTCGAGTTGCCGGTCCCGCAGCCGAGGGAAATCCTTCTCGTAGGCAGGTTGATACACGCCGCCAGCGCAGTAGTAGCTGCCGACGATGATGTCCCGGGGCAGCTGGTCGAGCTTCGGCCCCATGCCAGACAAATGCCCTTGGCTGTCGAGCGGACCTTGGGCGATCATGAGGCGCCGCCCGTGCTTCTTCACCGCCTCGTTCAGCTGCAACACGTAGTTGAAAACGAGATCGGTAGTCTGGTCGAGCGTCAGACCGGCGGCCTGGAGCCCGTCGATGTCCACCTCCGTGATGTCGACGTTGAACAGCTCGCCCGGAAAGCTCTCGCACAATTCGTCAATCATCGTGGTGACCATCTGCACCGCCTCCGGCTTGCGGATGTCGAAGGTCATGATCCACGGCATCTTCTCGCAAGGTCCGATGCGGAGGTGCTGGTACTGGGGTTTGCTGAGAATGAAGTAGGAGTGTCCGAGCACCTGCAGCAGAGGATGCACCTCCACCCCTTGCTGCGCGGCGTGGAGTGCCAGGTCCCGGGAC
>DAISIS010000562.1:0-3758 GCA_036821925.1 Pirellulaceae bacterium | reverse complement strand
GACACCGTCTACGGCGGCGATTTCCTGCAGCACCAACCGCCGGTCAAGGAGATGTCACGCTGGGCGCCGAAGATCATCGACCTGATGGACCGGCTGGGGGTGACCTTCAATCGCACGACGGAAGGATTCATCGACCGCCGCCGGTTCGGCGGCACGCTGCACAAACGGACGGCGTTTGCCGGGGCGACGACCGGCCAGCAGCTGCTCTACGCGTTGGACGAGCAGGTCCGCCGCTGGGAAGTCGCCGGGCGCGTGCGCAAGTACGAGTGCTGGGATTTCCTGGGCCCGATTCTGGACGACCACGGCGTCTGCCGCGGCTGCGTGGGGCAGGACCTGGTGACGATGCAGATCGAGGCGTTTGCGGCCGATGCCGTGGTGATCGCCAGCGGCGGGTGCGGTGTCATCTACGGGCGTTCCACCAATTCGATGGCCTGCACGGGCAGCGCGGTCAGCCGGTGTTTCCAGCAGGGGGCGCGGTACGCCAACGGGGAGTTCATCCAAGTCCACCCGACGGCCATTCCGGCAGCCGACAAGCTGCGGTTGATGAGCGAATCGGCGCGCGGGGAAGGGGGGCGTGTCTGGGTGCCGCGCCGGCCGGGGGACGCGCGCGACCCGCGCAGCATTCCCGACCCCGAACGGTACTATTTCCTGGAAGAGCGCTACCCGCAGTATGGCAACCTGGTGCCGCGGGACATTGCGACGCGGGAGATCTTTGACATCTGCGTGAACGAGGGGCTGAGCGTCGAGCAGGATCGGCTGTGCGTCTACCCGGATCTGACGCACATCCCCCGCGCCGAACTCGACCGCAAGTTGAGCGGCATCCTGGACATCTACGAGAAGTTCCAGGGGGTGGATCCGCGGGACGTGCCGATGAAGATCTTCCCGGCCGTGCACTACAGCATGGGCGGGCTGTGGGTGGACTACGCGCGGACCGCCAGCGGCGGTCTGCAGCGGGCGATGCCCCGCAACATGGTCACCAGCATTCCGGGGCTCTACGCGCTGGGCGAATGCAACTACCAGTATCACGGCGCCAATCGGCTGGGGGCCAACTCGCTGGTGAGCTGCATCTTCGACGGTCTGTTCGCAGCGCCGGGACTGGAGCAGCTGCTCCAGTCGCTCACCACCACCGCCGCCGACATGCCGGCGGCGCTGTATGAGCGGGAACGGCGGCGGCACGAGCAGCGGCAGGAGGAGCTCCTGCAGCGGCCGGCGGGGGGCGAGAATCCGTATCGACTGCACCAGGCGCTGGGAGACGTCATGACCAAGGCCGTCACGGTGGTCCGCCGCAACGAGCAGCTGCAACAGGCGCTGGCCCAGGTCGAGGAGCTGGCGGAGCGGGCCGAGAAATGCGCGCTGTCCGACACCGGCCACTGGACCAACCAGAACCTGACCTTCACCCGCGCTCTGTACGACATGTTTCCGCTGGCCAAGGCCATCGTCGCCGGGGCCTTGGCGCGCGACGAATGCCGCGGCGCGCACTACAAGCCGGAGTTCGAGATGCCCCACCTGACCACCGACTCGCCGGCCGCGCGCCGCGCCGAAGCGGAACGCTGGTGCGACCGGTTCGAGGACAACAACCGGCGTTGGCTCAAGTCCACCATCGCCGTGTGGCACGCCGCGCAGGCCGCTGTCGAGTTGTCGTACGAGGACGTCGACACGTCCCTCATCCCGCCGCGTCCCCGCCTCTACGGCCTGGCCGGCGCCGAAGTGATCGATGAAGTATGGAAAGAGCGGGTGGCCGCCCGCAAGACGGCCCCACCTGCGACCGCGTGACGCCGGGGGGCCAACCGGCCACCCCGCGCCAGTTCCCACACCTCCGGACGCCGGACCACTTAGCGACCCCGACGAGGCACACGACACCGATGGCTGACACCGAACACGGACGCATCGCCCGCGAGTATTTCGAAGTCCGCATCCTGCGCCAGGACGGTCCCGGTCAGGCGAGCTACTGGGAACGGCACCGCGTCAGATACGAGCCGGACATGAACGTGATCAGCGCGCTGCAGAAGATCGCGGCGAACCCGGTCACGATCGATGGCCAGCCGGTGACGCCGGTCGCCTGGGAGTGCAACTGCCTGGAGGAAGTCTGCGGCGCCTGCACGATGGTGATCAACGGCCACGTCCGGCAGGCCTGCACCGCGCTGATCGACCGCCTGCTGGAGCTGCGCGCGTCGGAGATCGAGCTGCGTCCGATGACGAAATTCCCGGTCCTGCGCGACCTGGTCGTCGATCGCGGGCGGCTGTTCCAGGTGCTCAAGAAGACCATCTCCTGGGTCGCCGTCGACGGCTACTACGATCGCGGTCCGGGCCCGCCCCAGTCGCAGGAGGAGCAGGAACAGCTGTATCCGCTGAGCCACTGCATGAGTTGCGGGTGCTGTGTGGAAGCCTGCCCCCAGTACGCGTACGCGGAGGTCACGCGACTGGAAGGGGAAACGGACGAGGCCTTCGCGGCGCGCCAGGCAGAGACGTACGATCACCTGTTCGTGGGCGCCCACGCGATCAGCCAGGTGGTGCTGTTCAACTCCCACCCCACAGGCCGCCACATGTCCGGCGTGCGTCTGGACGCGCTGATCGCCGAAGGCGGGATCCAGGTCTGCGGCAACGCCCAGAACTGCGTCGCCGTCTGCCCCAAGAAAATCCCGCTGACCGCATCGATTGCCCGCGCGGGACGCGCGGCTACGGCCCACGCCCTGCACAAGTGGTTCGAACGCTGACCGGCGGTCCACCCGCCGCGCCCGGCCGCGCGGGGCGTTCAGCCTTGCCGCTCCCCCGGCAAGTCGCTCGGCAGGTCCCCCACCCCCAATTCGGCCCCCGCGGCGCTGCGGCGGGATTCGGCCGTCCCGGGGACCACCAGCGGACCGGGGGAGTTCTCGTCGATGATCGCTTTGAGTTCCAGCGCGTCCACCGACTCCACTTCGATCAGTCGCCGGGTGAGCGATTCCAGCGCGGCGCGGCGCGTGGCCAGGATGTGCCGCACTTTCTCGATCGCCTCATTGATGATCCGCTTCACCTCCTCGTCGATCTCGCGCGCGGTCAACTCGCTGTAGTTGCGGCTCCCCTCGTCGCTGGCCGCCAGCGCCAGAAATGCGGACCGCGGCGCGCCGCGGAAGTTGACCCGCCCCAACCGACTCATGCCATACTCCGTCACCATGCTGCGGGCAATCGCCGTGGCGCGTTCCAGGTCGTTCTGCGCCCCGGTTGAAATGTCGGCGTACACCAGCTCCTCCGCCAGAGTGCCGGCCATCAGCACCTGGATGTGACTCTCCAACTCCGACTGGGTCATCAGGAACCGGTCCCCTTCCGGGCGTTGCATCGTGTAGCCCAACGCCGCGAGCCCGCGCGGAATGATCGAGACCTTGTGGACGGGATCGGTGTTGGGCAGGCTGTAGGCGACCAGCGCATGAGCGCTCTCGTGGTAGGCCACCCGCTGCTTCTCCTCGTCGTTCATCACCCGCTGCTTCTTCTCCAGGCCGGCGGTCACACGTTCGACCCCCTCATTGAACTCGTCCATACCCACCGTGGCTTTGCCGCGCCGCGCCGCCAGCAGCGCCGCCTCGTTCACCAGATTCGCCAGATCGGCCCCCGCAAAGCCCGACGTGATTGACGCGACGTTCTTGAGATCCACACGGTCGTCCAGTTTGACGTTCTTGACGTGCACCTTCAGAATCGCTTCACGGCCCCGAAAGTCCGGGCGGTCCACCAGCACCTGGCGATCGAAGCGCCGGCCGTGTTCAACGCGCCGGACATTAGCAACGTCG
>DAISIS010000561.1:0-3758 GCA_036821925.1 Pirellulaceae bacterium | reverse complement strand
CGCCATCGCCTTTGCCGACGACGCGGACGAACGCCGGGCCCACGAGGCCACGTCCAGCGCCCGGTCAGCGCTGTGCGTCCCGATCTGCGTCCGCGGCCGGCCCATCGCCTGCGTCTACCTGATCCACACCCAGGTCCGCGAACTCTTCGGGGCTGATGAAGAACGGCTGGCGGACTTCATCGCCACCCTGGCCGGCGCGGCCCTGGAAAACGCCGAGGGGTTCCAGCAGCTGCAGAGCCTCAACGAGACGCTGGAACAGCGCGTCACCGAACGCACCGCGGCCGCGGAGGCCCGGGCGCGCGATCTGGCCCAGTCGAACGACCAGCTCGAACGCCTGGCCCGAGAACTGATGGAAACCGAAGAGAACCTCCGCCGGGCGAAGGAGGCCGCGGAGGCGGCCAACCGGGCCAAGAGCCAGTTCCTGGCCACCATGAGTCACGAGATCCGCACCCCCATGAACGGCATCATGGGCATGGCCGAACTCGCCCTCCAGACACCGCTCGACGCGCAACAGCGTCACTACCTGACGACCGTCGGCCAGTCGGCTGAAGCCCTCATGCGGCTGCTCAACGACATCCTGGACGTCTCCAAGATCGAAGCCGGCAGGATGGAGCTGGAGTGTGCCCCCCTGCTGCTGCACGACGTGGTCATCGAAGCCACACGCGTGCTCGCCATCTCGGCCGCGCGCAAAGGGCTGGAACTGATCTGCCGCATCGCGCCGGAGGTGCCGCACCAGGTGCTGGGCGACGCCGGCCGACTGCGACAGGTCCTGGTCAATCTGGTCGGGAACGCGCTCAAATTCACCGAGCACGGTGAAGTCTCGGTCCAGGTACAGCTGGGCGAGCTGTCCGCCACCCACGTGCAGCTGCACTTCGTCGTGCAGGATACCGGCATCGGCATCCCGCAGGACAAGCAGCAACGGATCTTCGAGTCCTTCAGCCAGGCCGATACATCCACCACGCGGCGGTTCGGCGGCACCGGACTGGGGCTCACCATCTCCGCCCAGCTGGTCGCGCTGATGCAAGGACGCATCTGGGTCGACAGCCAGGAGGGCCAGGGCAGCACGTTCCACTTCACCGCCCGATTCGAACGCCAGAGTGTCGGCCAGTCCGAGTCAGCGCGGGACATGATCCCGGCGCATTTTTCGGCGCTGGTCGTCCATACGCATCCCGGCAGCTGCGCTGCGTACTGCGACATGCTGGCGGCCTGCGGCGTGCGTGTCACCGCAGTGACCACCAGCCACGAAGCCGCGCACCGGCTGAAGCACGCCCGCTCCGACGCCGATCGCTGCGACTTCGTCGCTGTGGGGGCCGCCGCCCGTTCGAACTGTCCGGCACACGAGGTCGCCCAGCAGCTCGCCCGGCACGCCGACACGCGGCAGATCCCGCTGCTGCTGCTCTCACCCACCGGCCAGTCCGCCGTGGCCCCGCCTCACGGCTGGGGCCGGTGCTGCGTGATCAACACGCCGGTCAGCGCTGACGAACTGTGCGCAGCCGTCCGCCAGGTGCTGGGAACCGAGGAACTCCGGCCGCCGGCTGCCGATCCGCACGCGTGCCGTGAGCACGTCCGGCCACTGCAGATCCTCGTGGCCGAAGACTGCCCGGTGAATCGAGAGGTCGCCGTCGGGCTGCTCGAACTCCGCGGCCACCACGTCTGTCCGGTTTCCAGCGGCCAGGAGGCGATGGACGCGCTGCGGACGGCGACGTACGACGTGCTGCTCATGGATGTGGAGATGCCCGGGATGGACGGCCTCGAGGCGACCCGGCTGATTCGCGTTGCGGAACAGCACACGGGGCGGCGGACCCCCATCATCGCCATGACCGCCCATGCCGTGCACGGCTTCCGTGACTCCTGCCTGCAAGCCGGCATGGACGGCTACATATCCAAGCCGATCAACCCACTGACTCTCTACCGCACGGTGGAAACCGCAGCGGCCGGTCTGCAGTCGCAGCCCGCGTAGCGGCCGCCAGCCGGCACGCTCGTGCCGCACTGCCACCCCGTGGATCGCTGCGTTGCACGTGCCAGTGCCGGTGCCGACAACGGCCCTGCCAGCACATTCGGGAAAAAAATTCTTCAAGAATGTGCTCTCCCGATCCGACGCGGGGGCGTGTCGAGCGCGCGGGGACGAAGATTACACTCGTTCGCGGATAACCGCATCCCCACAGAGGACTCACTTTCTGTTCAACTCTGCCGGCCGCGCAGGATCTTCCACCGCAACAAGTCTGTCGGTAACGTATAGAACGCGCGGTGCACGCCAGTCGGCGCGGCCGCCCCGCGGGCCGCACGATCAGCACTTCCGTTACGTCTTAACGCCTGCCGCGCGGCGCTGCACCGCTCGGCACGCGCGCCGGCATTGCGCGCCTCTTTGCATTCCGTGTTTCTCTGATACATTGATCCGAGGGCGCTGCGTGCAAGCTCCAGGCAGGGCGTCAAACCGGCTCGCTGAGCGGGAAGGCGCCGTGCACTTCTGGTCGTCCGATTCACTTCACTCATGACGCGGGGCAGGAAATGAAGAACATCAACAGTCACGCTCACAACAAGATCGCCGGGATGCATCTGGACAGCGCGGCCGCCGACGCGACAGCGCGGGCGCGGGCTGCAGAACAACTGGACGTCGCAGTGGCCGAGTTCAACGCAGCGGTGGAATCGATCGAGGCGCAGTGCAGCGCGCCCAACGCGAACCTGGATGACCTGGCGGTGCAGCTGCGCGATCAGCTGTGGCGCGTCGAGTCGTTCTGCCGCGAGATGGAGCAGCAGCTGGGTGCCGACCGGGACGCCGTCCGGGAGAAGCAGCGCGAGTTCCGGCAGCGGACGGCAGCGCATTTTGCGAAGAGCTTCTTCATGCAGCGCGCGCGCACCTGGCCCCAGGGCTACCCGGGCGACTATGAGATCATCGAGAAGGCTTACAACAACCAGCCGCTCTCGCCGGGCGTCGGCCAGCTGTTCGACCGGTACTTCCTGGCCACAACCCTCGCCAACGGCATCCGCTACCGCCGCGCCCTGATGCGGGACATCCTGGCCGAAGAAATGCGGGAGCGCCAGGGAGCCCGCATCCTCAATATCGGGTGTGGACCCTGCCGCGAACTGACCGAACTCGCCTCCGTCATCCGCGACACCCGCACACAACTGACCTGCGTCGACTTCGACTCCGACGCCTTGGAGTACTCCGCGGACCGCCTGCGCGCAAGCGGCTTGCAGGACCACGTGGAATTCCGGCGCTATAACGCCCTGCGGATGATCAACGCGGAACGGAACGTCCGCGAGTTCGGCCGGTTCGATGTGATCTACACCATTGGCCTGCTCGACTACCTGGCGGACGACGTCCTCGTCCGCATGATCCGGGCGCTGTACGAAACCCTCCAGCCCGGCGGCACCTTCATCGCCGTGTTCAAGGACTGCGACCGCTACGACACCATCGACTACCACTGGCTGGTCGACTGGTCCGGGTTCCTGCAGAGAACACGCCAGGAGAGCTGGCGGTTGATCGTGGCGGCCGGCATTCCACACGACGCGGTCACGATTCAGCGCAGCCAGGACGACGTCATGATCTTCTACCGGATCCTGCGCCGCACTGCACAGGTGCACAGCGCACCGGCCCACAGCGCACACGATCGGCGAAGCCAGGTCATCGAACCGGTGGCACGCCGTCCGGCCGAAGACCTGAAGCGATCCCGGCGCGAGACGCCGAGCGAACGCAGACGGCGGTGAGTCGACCGGTGACACAGCATCCCCGCACGCGACTCGTCCACAGCTGCAGC
>DAISIS010000560.1:0-3765 GCA_036821925.1 Pirellulaceae bacterium | reverse complement strand
TCGCGGGCGATGCGCTGCTTGAGGGCGGTATCCACAAACTGTTCTTCACCGGCTCGGTCGCCGCCGCTCGACAATTGATGGCCAAGGCGGCCGAGACCCTGACACCACTCTGCCTGGAACTGGGCGGCAACGACGCCATGCTCGTCTGCCCGGATGCGGACCTGCCACGGGCGGCGGCCGGAGCGGTCTGGGCCGGATTGTCCAATTGCGGGCAGTCGTGCGCGGGGGTCGAGCGAATCTATGTGCACGGCGACGTCTACCAGGAGTTCCTGGATCTCCTGAGCGAAAAGGTCGCCCGCCTGCGCGTGGGCCCCGATGTGGACTTCGCGGTTGACCTCGGCGCTATGACAACCCGCGCCCAGGCCGACAAGGTGCGGCAGCACGTGCAGGACGCGCTGGATCGCGGCGCCCAGATCCACGCCCAGTCGGCGTGCCCGGCCGAAGGGGCCGGCCACTTCCTGCCCGCCATCGTCCTCACGCAGGTTGACCATTCCATGCTCGTCATGCGCGAAGAAACCTTCGGACCCGTGCTTGCCGTGATGAAGGTCGGACACATGGACCAGGCTGTCGAACTGGCGAACGACAGTCTCTACGGCCTGTCGGGATCCGTGTGGTCCCGCAGTCGCCGGACAGCGCGGCAACTGGCCGAGCGGATCCAGGCGGGCGCGGTGATGATTAACGACCACCTGATGAGCCATGGTCTGGCGGAGACGCCCTGGGGCGGATTCAAACACTCGAGCATCGGCCGGACGCACGGGGCCATCGGCTTTGACGAGATGACGCAGCCTCAGTGTATTGTCGACGATCTGATGCCCGGCGTGCGCCGGAACCTCTGGTGGCACCCACACGGCCCGGGCGTGTACCGTACGATGACCGGTGCGATCGACATGCTCTACGCGAAACAGTGGTCGCGGCGACTGGCCGGCTGCTGGCACGTCCTGAAAGCCCTGCCCCGCATGTTGCGGGCGGAATAGACGTTGCCCGCGTTGCGGCCGGCATCGCACCCCCGCCCCCCCTGCCCCGGGTGCGTTGCCCCGGCCCGTGCGCCCTGATTCACCCCGCCGGAGTGCCGCCACGCCTAAGACACTAGGCGACGTCAGCAGTCCCGGACTACTTCATCGAAGAACCGCAGGTAGTTCCTGTTGTCAGCCCCCTCCAGAAACTTGATCGCCGCGTTCGGGTGCCGGTTCAACTGCCCCGTGATGTTGTACGGCAACGACGGGCCCCAATGCGTCGTCTCACGCAGCGGTTCAATGTGGTTCTGGAGCAGTTCCACGACCGGGCGCAACTTGAACTTCGGATTCCGGAGGAACCCGAGCAGCAGTTCCATCGGGCAGTTTCCGGCCCCGCGCCCAAACCCGCCCATCGTGGCGTCCGCCCGGTTCGCACCCATTATGATCGCATCAATCGTGTTGGCGAATCCCAGCTGGAGGTTGTTGTGCGCATGAATGCCGATCTGCTTGCCGGTGTCCGCCATGGCGGCGGAATAGGCCCGGTAGAGCGAGTCGACCTGTTCACGATACAGATGCCCGAAACTGTCCACGATCACGACCGTACCGGCACGCGTGGGGCGAACAGCGTCCAGCACAGTGTCGATTTCCACTTCACTGATGGCGGATACCGCCATCAGGTTCGCCGAAGTCTCGTAGCCCAGGTCCGCAGCATGCTCGATCATCTCCACTGCTTCCGACACCTGGTGGGCATAGAACGCGACGCGAATCATGTCCAACACACTGTCGTGGCAAGGCACCAGCACCTCGCGCCAATCGCTCTTGCCCGCGTCGGCCATGACCGCAAGTTTCAACCCGGTCTTCTTGGCGTCATGGTGCCCGAAGACGCGATTCAGCAGCTCTTCATCGCAATGACGCCAGGGGCCGAATTCGGCCGGCGGAAACAGACGTACCGAGTTCTTGTAGCCTACCTCCATGTAGTCAATCCCGGCCGCGACGCACGTCGCGTAGACGGCCAGCACGAACTCGTCAGAGAACCTGTGTGCGTTGACCAATCCACCGTCGCGAACGGTGCAGTCCAGCACCTTCAACTCCGGTCGATACGTGATCCAAGGGGCTTTGTCGGGCATCAGGATTTCTCGTGAGGGTTCGGGTTACTTGAGAACAAGACGCGGCCGAATCAGACGCGGTGGCAGTCGCCGCCGCGGCACCCCGCCGGTTCAGACGGCGGCCGTCCGGGACACCTCAATTCTGCCTCGTCGGGGGGGGAATGCAAGTCTGGCACTCCCCCGGTTCACCGGGATTTGTGACGATTCTGGCCGCGCTCCGGTCCGTCTGGAAGAGCTTGCGCGAAAGCGCGAGTGCCGCTGCCGGGGGCTCGGCCGCCCTGCTTCTCACCTGGGAGCCGTTTTCCCGGCTGTCACGGTACACGGTACACGGTACAGGCATGTCGGTCACGATGCCTCGTCTGCCTGGCGGCCCGTTTCACGCCGGGTACGGGTTCCGCGCGTGCCGGCCGCGGCGAGCGTATCCACGGCATACTGCGCGACGAAACAAGCGAGGGCCGCCGGCAGGAGCAGATTCCCGATGATCATGTAGCGGAACTGTGTGGGCTCGACCAGCGCCACGAGCCCGCAGTTGGCCATCCAGAACAGCAGGGCCATCCAGAACAGCAGATGCGATTCGCGGAATCGCACGTCGGGCGCCGGGAGCGGACAGGGCTTTCGTGCCGGCGTGCCGCCGCTGAGCAGCTGCAGCGCATGGACGACACAGAAGAGACTGAGCACCAGCAGCACGGCCATATTGGTCGCCAGAATCTTGGCGCTTTCGCTCACGGCATGCAGGGTGTTCAGACACAGCCAGCGTGCGTAGCCGGCTGGGCGATGGGCGAGAATCTGATAAGACAGATCGCGCAGTGCCCGATTGACCGCAACGGTGTCTCCTGGGTAAAGCTGCTGCGCCACGGGCACCGATACATCCCACACCGTCACGTTGTACATGCGTTCCATCGCCAGGAAGTCGGTGGGGGGCTCAAATCCCGGATACTGTGCGCGTGCGCGAAGGATCTCCTCGGCCAGCCGCTGGCTGCCTGCCGGCAGCTCGCGCACGAGCGGGGCATCCAGCAACTGGCCGGCGATCCCGACGATGTTGTAGCCCCCGAAAGATACAAAGCCGAAATGGCCGACGACCCCCCACCGCACAACCGAGACCGCCAGCAGCGGTGCCACCAGTCCCGCGGCCAGCAGGATAGCCTTCCCCAGCGGATACCAGCAGGATCGGTCACGTCGCCACAACAGCCGGTCGAACAACAGCGTCAGCAGCGGCCACAGGGGGACGAGAAACAGGTATGCGGGCCGGACCAGGCATGTGGTGAATGTGAGGAGCACGAGCGGAATCCACCGATTCCACTTGCCGTCGCGCGCGTCGGTGACCAGGAAGCAGCCGACGGACATCAATGCCAGCGAGGCCGCCAGCGAATCGGATAGTACGTTCGGGATGAACCGCAGCAGATCGTCGCGGTAGTAGAGTGTGCTGGCACACGCCAACGCCACCCAGCCGCGATAACCGCTGGCACGCAGGCCAAAGTACAGGGCAAACACGCCGAGGATGTGTGCCGCAAGCTGGAGGGGCGGCACAGCACGGTGCGCGGGCGCCAGGAACTGCGCGGCGTCCACGAACAGGGGATACCCGGGGGTGCGAATGCCGGACCAGATGTCGGACAGGCTGGACCAGTCCACCTGCTCGTACGAGGCGGTGTCCGGGTGCCGCAGTGGCTGGAGGCGCCCCAGCCCCCAGAGGGCCGTGACGAGCACGG
>DAISIS010000559.1:0-3773 GCA_036821925.1 Pirellulaceae bacterium | reverse complement strand
TCTCGTCATTCGTCATTCCTTCGTGCTTGGGTATCTCGTCATTCGTCATTCCTTCGTGCTTGGGTATCTCGTCATTCGTCATTCCTTCAACCGCCTTCTTCCACGTTGCGCACGATCCCGGCCGACACGAACAGCAGGCGGGCGCAGATCTGGCGCAGCGGCAGGTGGTAGATGGCAGCGACGGCCCGCCGATAGGCCGCCAGCTGCGGCCGGTAGAACTCCACGAGGCGGTCCAGCTGGGCGGGGTCATCGCGCGTGACCGAGTCGGTCTTGTAGTCGACGACGTCGGCCGCCACGAGCTGGTCGCCGTGATAGAGCAGCACGAGGCGGTCGATGATTCCGGACAGCAGGCGACCTTCGTCGCGCACGGCAAACCGCCGCTCATTGCAGGCAACCGGCTGCAGCGGTGTGCCGGCACCGGCTGCGGCCAGGGCTTCCCGCAGGCCGGGGTCTTCGGGGGATTGATAGAACGTGCGTTGCAGCGTCGCGCTGACCGCCGGCATCTGGAGCATGTCCTGGAACGCCGCGAGTTGCTGCCCGACGTCCAGTCCGGCGGCGGGCATGGCGAGTGCCGCGCGCTGGAGCTGGAGCGGGTCGGGGGCGCCGTCATCCAGCCAGTCGACCTGCTCGAACAGCGCGTGGATGAGCGTGCCGCGGGCTGTGGCGACGGAGCTGGCCAGGTCCAGGACCCGTGCGGCCCGGACACGTGCCCCGCCTTCCAGTTCGGATGGCGACGTCAACGCCAATCGCGAGTCCGATGGCATGGGTGCGAGTTTCACGCGCGGCACCGCCTGGACCTGCGGAGCGTCCTGCCCGGCGGCCGGACGCGGTGCGATCTTCTCGTACCAGCACGGATCTCCGTGGCAGCAGGCGACAGTGCCGCCCGTCAAAGGTTGGCCGTCGGTCAGCGCAGCGCGCACCAGGCCGGCCGCGGACTTGGGCAGCTTCTTCTCGCTCCGAGACGATGGATTCACGATCAGATACAGGCTGTAGACGGCCCGCGTCACCGCGACATACAGCACGCACAGGGCTTCTTCCACCGACTGCCGCGTGGCTTCGGCAAACAGCTGCTGGAGCGCGCCCGGCAGCAGCTGCTGGATGCTCTCTCGGCGATGCAGGCACACGCAGTTGATCGGCTCAGTGGGGGACGGCTGGCCCACGACAAACGGATCCGACGGGCCCGACAGGGGCGCATCCAGGTCGGGCAGCACCACGATGCTGAACTGCAGTCCTTTGGCCTGATGCACGGTCATGACACGCACGCCGGCGGCCGTCGGATCGGCCACGCGTTCGAGCTCGACGTACCGCAGGAAGTCCGCGGTGCGGAGCGTGGCCAGGGGCTCGTAGCCAAAGGCCACTTCCACAAGCTGCTGGAGGCGGCTGGCGTCGCGCAGATCGCAGCTCGGCTCGAGCGACCCCGCCCAGCGCTGGACGGCCCGGCCGTAGCCGGCGTGGAGTAGTTGTCCGCGGACGCTGCTCGCCACTGCCCAGGTGCGGGTATCGTCGGTGTGGTCGTGGTAGTTGAGGTGTGTGGCGAGCGGCGATTGGGCCACGTGGAACCGCGCAATCGAGTCGCCGGGGTGATCGGCCAGGCGCAGCAGCGACAGCACGACCTGCACGGCGGGAGAGTCGGTGAGCGGATTGCCTCCTTCTTCACTGGCCGGGACGTTGCGTCGCCGCAGTTCATAAATCAGCTGCTTGACCGTCGCATTGCGGCGCGTCAGCACACCGATGCTGCAGCCCGGTGCCGCGGCGACCAGTTGCTCGATCCGATCGGCGGCGTAGGTCAGCTTCACATCGTCGGCCTTGTCCCCGTCCGCAGCGTCCGGTGCGGCACAGAGTTCCACGTAGCCGGGGAACTCGCGGCAGGCGGTCGTGTGATGGGGAAACCGTGCGCACCATGCCGCCACCGGCTCCTCGAACCGTTCGAGGTTCCCGTGGCGTGTCATCTCGTCGAAGAGCCGATTGACGGTGTCGATCACCGGCTGCGAGGAGCGATGGCTCTCGGTGAGCAGCTGCTGCGTCACGTGGGTCAATTCGCGCGGCAGCGCCTCGAAGATCTCGGACTTGCCGCCGCGCCAGGCGTAGATCGCCTGCTTGGCGTCGCCCACGCAGAAGAACGACGGCGGGGCGGCGCCGGGCGACCACGGGCCATCGCCAGCGTCAGTCGCTTCCGCTGTCACGCCTTGGGCCAGCGGCCGCAGCACTTGCCACTGCGCGAGCGACGTATCCTGGAACTCGTCGAGCAGCAGGTGCGCGATGGGGGTATCCAGTCGGAAATACTGGCGGTCAATGCCCCCCAGGCGGTCGTGCGCGGTCAGTGCGCGCGTGATGTCCTCAAACCGCAGCGCGCCGGTCTGGCGTTTGAGCTGCGCGTAGATGCTGTGGAACTTGTCCAGCAGTGCGTAGGTCGCCTCCATCTGTCGCGCCACCTGGCCCAGCAGGATGGCGCGGGCCTGGTGCAGCAGTCGCTGATAGACCTGCACGGTCTCGGACGGGATCGGCTTGCGGTAGAACGTGGTGTCGCCGGCGAGGACTTTAGCGGCCAGGCCGCGGCCGATGAACAGCTCCCAGTCGCCGTTTTCGGCGGCCGACAGATCCTTGGCCCGGGCGTCCGCCGCCCGGCTGTCCGCCGGCAGCGGTGCGTCGCGCAGTTCCTGAACGAGCGAGGCCAACGTCTCGTCGCGCAGGGGGCGGGGTTGGGGAATCTGGTGCCACGCCTGCGCATCGGTCGCCATGTACAGATCATACAGCTTGTCGACCGTATCGCGCACCAGTTCACTCACCGACCGCTGCGCCGTACCTTTGGCCATCAGCTGCACCAGTCGCTGCACCTCCCGCGTGGAATCGCCCTGCAAGGTCCGTTGAATCGCTTCGCTGCGGAGGTACCGCTCCTGCAACTCGTCGACGATCCGCCATCCGGGAGGCAGGCCCAGCTCCAGGCTGAAACTGCCGGCCAGCTGCGCGAAGAAGGCGTCCAGCGTGCTCACGCGCAGGCGATGCAGCTGGCGGAGCATCTGCCACAGCATGTCCTGGCAACGCGTGGCGGACAGCTCCGCTGCCGGCAGCCAGCGGCCCAGTTCCCGGCGTTTGCCTGCATCCAGCGCCGCCTCCGCCAGCCGCACCATGACGCGGTCCAGGATCTCTCCCGCAGCCTTGCGCGTGAAGGTCGTGGCCAGGATCTGATCGGGCATCACGCCGCGCTGCAGCAACCCCAGGTAGCGGTTCGACAGCTGGAACGTCTTGCCCGTACCGGCCGATGCACTGATCAGGATATGCGTCGCACTGCTCACGTGACCGCCTCCCGCCGGCCGCCGTCCTCCAGGTTCCGGCGAAAGGCCTGATCCTGGCAGATCGCTGCGTACTCGGTCAGCATCTCGGGGGTCCTGGCTGCCGGCGGCCAGAACTCCTGGTTGTAGATCGACCGCGCCACCTCCCTGGCCCGCTCATGAGCAGATGACACCATCTTGTCATCCCAGTCCGCCAGCAGCAGGCCGGTCTTGGCCACGTCCTTGGGCAACACGATATAGCCCAGTTGCAGCGGCCGTTCGATGCCCAGTGTCTGTGCGAGCTTGAGGTACAGCGGGAGCTGCAGGTCCACCCACTCGTTCGACTTGAAGTGCGTCTCCTGCGGCGTCCGGGCCGTATCGCCGGTCTTGTAATCGAGGATCGCCCACTGGCCGTCGCGCTGATCGATGCGGTCGACCCGGCCGTGCAACGTCATGCCCGCCCCCCCTCCCCGGTCCAGCCGGGCCCGCTGCCGGCCACCAGGC
>DAISIS010000558.1:0-3774 GCA_036821925.1 Pirellulaceae bacterium | reverse complement strand
GAAACCTCGGGCGGCAAGGGGATGTCGTTCCCCTGCGTCACGAAGTGGTTGGCAATCCGGGCCAGCGCGGTGCGGCCGCCGTCCTGGTCGATGCCAAATGCGGTGTAGGCGGGGCAGTAATTCGTCTTGCCGCGCACACAGGCGGGACACCACCCGCACCCCGCGTTGGGTGCGACTCCCACCCGCTGCCCCACAGGGTACCCGGCGACGCTCCCCCCCACCTGTTCGATCACCCCCACGAACTCGTGGCCCAGCACGATGCGCTGGCCGTCACGCAGCTTGCGGTGGCCGTTGCGGATGATCTTCACATCGGTCCCGCAGATCGAGGCGGCGCGCACCCGCAGCAGGATCTCATCGCGCTCGATCACCGGCCGGGCGATCTCCTCGATCTCGAGCGTGCCCCCCTGCGTGTAGGTTGCCGCCAGCATCATCTTGGCATCGGCCATGGGTCACAAGCTCCTCACGCGTTCGCGCTCTCACCCTCGCTCACAGACACCGGACGCCGCTGGGCGATCGAGCGGTTGCCGGCGTTGACGACCATCACGGCGGCCTTGCCATCCTCGCCGCCGGCCCGGGGCGGGCGCTGTTCGCGCACGCAGCACACGAAATCTTCGTCCTCCGCCCGATACGCGTCGAGAAACAGCTGCTGCCAGCTGCGCACCACCGCCCCGGCGCTCCCACCGGCCGTGTACGCCACGACGCTGTCCGCGGCCAGGCCCCCTACGGTAATCAAACCTTTTTCCCCCAGGATTTCACAGCGCGCGTCGTAGCCGTACATCACTCCCTGAGCTCCGCAGATACAGCCTTGCATCCCGTTGCGCAGCCGCGCGGTGAGAATCACGTTGTCGTAAAAGTCAGGAAACGACTCCCGCGCCGCGGGGGATCGGTAGTTCCCGGCGATCGCGTACACCTCCTCAAACTCGCTGCCGCTCATCCAGCGCACCGTGTCGATGTCGTGGCTGTTCACTTCCGACAGCGGTCCGTTGCTCGTGCGCAGGTCGTACATCCACGGCTGAGGGATGCTGGGTCCGTGCGTGAGCGACTTCACGGAGACCACCTGGCCGATCTCCCCGGCCTCCACGCGCCGCCTGGCCGCTACGAACCCGACGTCGTAGCGGCGCATGAAACCGATCTGCAGCGTGACCCCTGCCCGGTCGACCGCGTCGAGCATGCGGTCGCACTCCGCGGCGTTCATGGCCATCGGCTTTTCACACAGGATGTGTTTCCGCGCCTGCGCAGCAGCCTCGACGATTTCGCAGTGCAGTGCGCTGGGCGTGGCCACCACGATCGCGTCCACGGCCGGGTCAGCGAGCGCCTCGCGGTAGTCGGCAGAGCTGTGTTCCAGACGCAGTTCAGCGCTGGCCGCCTGCCGCGTTTCGGCCCGGGGTTCGACCAGCCGGGCCAGCCGCGCACCGGGTACCCGTCCGGCCGCCAGATTGCGCGCATGGATCATGCCCGCCCGGCCCGCTCCAATCACCGCCATCCCCAACAGTGCGGCGTCATCCCTCAACACGCGTCTGACTCCACTTCACTGACCTTCGTGCCCACCGCGTTCGGCGTGGTGGCCGACCGCCCCGCTGCCGACGCTCGGCGCCGCTCGCCTGCCTCACGGCGTACTCACAGCGACTTCAGGAAATTGTCGTTGAGCACCGGATCGGAGTGCCGGACGCCGGCACCCGTATGGACGTTGGCCACCTCCGTAACGATCGCCCCCTCGGGACCACCGAACTGCCAGTGCGGCGACTCGACCTTCCCCAGCGGCACGAACATGCCCGGTTTGGCCGGCACGTCGTGCCGGGCGGTGACTCGGCCACCCCAGTGAATCTTGGGCACGGCCACGTCGCTGCCCAGGTTCGGTTCTCCCACGCCCACAATGTGGCTCAGCCCCCAGCGCACCAGCCAGCCCTCGAGCTTGGCCGGGTTCCCCTCGGCCGCCACATGCCAGTGTTCGGGCAGCATCTGGCCCGGCAGAATGAACAGGTCCATCATCATATAGCGATCGGCGACGTTGTTGACGAAGATGCAGGCGGCCAGTCCGAGCGTCGTGAACTGACCGATCCCGTAGTCGGACACCCACAGGTTCTGCGCGAGATCCGGAAACACCGGGTAGTTGTGGTATGCGCACAGCCGCAGGATCGCCTGCTTCGCCTTGTCAACCTGGAACGATCCATCGCTGCCGTAGAACTCCGCGTTGTCGAATTTGAGCGACCGCTGGCTGTCTTCTGCGCCCCCCGCGACACGGCCGGCGGCGACGGCGGCCAGCCCCAACCCACAGCCCGCAGACTTCATCAGCGCACGGCGGCTCATCATCTTCCGGTTCTCCATGTGGTCTATCTCCCGAATCAGCGTGGAACGAAGCGTCTGGACAGGTCACCTCCCGCAATTCTCTGCTAGTCCACGCGGTTTGTCGACCGGCCTGCCGCGATACTGCTCCGCTCCGCCGGCGCGGAGTCCGGGAGCGGCCCGGGAGCGAGAGGGCGGGGGAGCCCACCTCGCTGCCCATCCACCGCCCCCCAGGCGGCGCAGGGCACGTTGTTGAGATCCTGCGCCGCGGCGGGTAGATTGGTAACACTTCGGACTGTTGAATCCCCCCAGTGGATTTGCCTGCGACGCCAACCCATTGAGGCCCCACGATGGCGACATGCCGCTTCTGTGAAAAGCCGCTCCCGACAGATGCCGACACCTGCCCGCATTGTGGAGCGCCGGTCGGAGACCAGCGGACGCTCTCCCCAGAGGAACTCGAAAGCGAAGTCAAATCGCTTATGGAAGAACACCGCACGCTGGACGCCGTCAACCTGTATCGCGAAGAGACGGGGGTCGGAGTGCCGGAAGCCAAGCAGGCGGTGGAAGCGATCGCGGGGATCCAGGAGATTGAAGTGGGGTTGCAGGCAGCGCTGCTCGAACTGCTCAATCGGAACGAAAAGATCCAGGCGATTCGGCTGTATAAGGAGCGGACCGGAACGGACCTGTCCAGCGCGAAACGGATCGTCGAGGCCTTTGCGGTGCGGCAAGGTCTGCAGCAGCACCGCTCGGGATGTGCCGGCCGGCTGGCGGCGCTGCTCTTGGTCTGCTGCGCGCTGGCCATGACCGTGATCGGTCGCGCGGCCGAGGACGTACCCACGCTGGATGTCCCCCCCCTGCCCGGCGCAGTGCAGATCGACGGGAAGCTTGACGAGCCCTGTTACCAGACGCCGCCGACCGTCTCCGAGTTTGTCGTGGCCGGAGCGCCGGAGACGCGCCCGCAGCCGACCGCCGCATGGCTCTTCTGGCAGCCGGAACGGCTTGTGTTTGCGTTCGCGGTCCAGGATGCGGAGATCGTTGCGGCACCGCCATCGAAGCAGGAGCGCGACGTGGACCCGCAGGATCGCGCTGAGATATTCCTCTGGTCCGGCCGCCCGGCCGACACGTACTACTGCATCGAGGTCGGCGCGCTGGGCGCCGTGCACGACTATAGCGCCAGATTCTACCGGGAGTTTGACGATAGCTGGACTCCCGCGGGCATGCAGGTCGCGGTGACCCGCACGCGCACCGGCTACTGCATCGAGGGGGAACTGCCGCGCGCCGCACTGGAGGCGGCCGGGTTCGCGCTGCGCGCAGGTGTGCAGCTCCACTGCGGTCTGTTCCGCGCCGACTTCCACCCTGCTCGACCTGACGATCCCACCTGGATCTGCTGGGTCGATGCCCGCGGGCGCCAGCCGGACTTCCACGTCGCCGAATCGTTTGGGGTGATGCGCCTGGTCGGCGAGCCCGCGGGCAAGGTGCTGCCCACGGAAT
>DAISIS010000557.1:0-3791 GCA_036821925.1 Pirellulaceae bacterium | reverse complement strand
CGCCGAAAGCCGAACCGGGAAAGAGCACGTCCCATTGCCGGGCAAACCCAGTGGACGCGGACGCGTGCGTGAAGTCGATCGTCCCCGGCCAGACGCTCTGCGCAACCGAGATCTCCCGGATCGACTTGCTCCCGGCGAACATTGCATCCAGCGTGATCGGCGCGCCGTCCGCCAGCAGTTCAACGCCTTCGCCGGCGCTCACCGAGGCGAAGGTCAGCAACGTGATGCGAACCGGGACCGAAAACTCCAGCCGGATGTATTCGCCCCCATGCTGGCCGTCCAGCTGCACCTGGCCCTGGATTCCGACGTCCTTCACCAGCGACCGGTTAAGGACCCCCAGGCCCCACTTGTCCAGGTAAGCCCAACCGCTGGTCGGATCAGTGCTCGGTGCGGCACCAACAAGCGATCCGCTCACCCGCACCTTGAAGTCCGGGTCACCGACCTCCGGCGCAATCTCGGCGAACTGGACGAATCCCCGCACCTGCCCTTCGACGCCCGGCTTGAAGTGGTACGCGATATCAGCGCGTGCCCCCACGCCAGACCCCAACACCGCACTCAGCCAGACGATACCAGCTAATGACGCGCGCATGGTTGATGCCCTCTCTGTGGGTCTCACCCGCCCGAGGTCGGCTTCCCGGCGGAATGCAAACCAGGGCAGCCTCGGCCCACCCCCGTTCCCCAACAAATCCAAGACCACACAGCCCAAATGCCCACTGCTTCAAACGACCATAAAATCCATGGACAACATTCCATGGTACTCATGCGCGTGCCGGAGTCCATTTTTTGGGGCAGTTAAAATGAAGAAAGCAGGGGAAATGGTGGGATTGCAGGGAGCCGCCGACCGCGCGGGGTCTGTTGATATGGCTCCTGTGGGGGGGTGGCTGTCGGGAGACAGTTTGGTGCCTCGCGATGCGGGGCACGTGCGGCCGGGCGGTCAGTTGGTCGCCTGTCCCAGGCTGACCGGGTTAGCGATGCTGGCAGCGACGCGCAAGCCGAGACCGGAGTTGCGGACGCTGGGTAGGCGTCCGTCGCGGTCTGCGGACCGACAGGTTGGTGCCGGGCTGAACCAGTTGCCGCCGCGTGTGACGCGGTCGGTCCCGGTGGCGGGCCCGCGGGGATCCTCGGCCGGGGAGTTTGCGTAGTAGTTGGCGTCATACCAGTCTGCGCACCACTCGCGGACGTTGCCGTGCATGTCCAAGAGTCCCCAGGCATTGGGGAGTTTTTCGCCGACCGGGTGTGTGGCGTCGGACGAGTTGCCGAGGAACCAGGCGTAGTCTCCCAGCGTGTCCGGTTGATCACCGAAGGTGAAACTGGTTGTGCTGCCGGCGCGGCACGCATATTCCCACTCGGCTTCTGTGGGCAGGCGATAGACACGCCCGGCCGCCTGCTCGTCGGGCAGTGCCGTAAGCTTGTCACAGAACTCCGCGGCGTCGGTCCACCGGACGGTGTCCACGGGATGGAGCGGTTGATTGGCGCGGCTGGGTTTCGCGCTCATTACTGCCTCGTACTGTTTCTGAGTCACCTCGTGGATGCCCAGGTAATAGGGCTGGGTGATCCGCACGCGATGCGGGTGCTCATCGCCCTCCCGTCCTGTTTCGCTGGCTGGCGATCCCAGCGAGAATTCGCCGGCGGGGATCAGCACTAGGTGCATGCCGATGGAATTCGTGATCAGCGCCGGCCTTGCCAGGGCGTCGGCGGCCGCCTGCTGCGCGGGGGACACGGTGGTGGGCGGGGCCGCCGGCTGATCGGCGACCGGCAGGTCAGCGACCGATTGTTCCGACGTGGCCGGTGGTGGCTCCGCCGCCGGTTGCTGCGGCGCAGGCTGGACCTGTTGAGCCGCCGGCGGGTCGGCGGCTGGTTCTGCCGCAGTATCGGCGGCGACGAGCCTGCCCGCACCCGACGCGAGCAGGCAGGCGACCATGCTCCACACGCACAGCTTCATGACTCGACCTTTCTGTCAGGCGATCCCGCGTGGCGTCAACGCCGCCAGTTGTCCCACAATCTTGGGTAGGCTTAGGCTGATGGTGCGTGTCAAGGGAACGGGCTGCTTGCCGACGCCATCAGGCTGCGGCATCATGGACAGTTGGACACGACTTGGAGGGATACCCATGAGATTCAGGAAAAGCGCAGTGCCAGCGCTGGCGGTGCTGGTGTGGGCCTGGTGGCTGGCGGGGCTTCTGGCAACTCCTGCTGTCGGTGCGGCGGTGCGCGTGGCGTACCTGTACAGCGACTGGCCGGACGGAGCGGCCGGGTTCCGCGACGAATTTGACCAAGCCTTCGCCGTCTTGGGCTGGCAGGTGACGAAATTCGAAAACCGGCAGGCGCAGGAGCTGACCGAACAGCTCGCCACCTTCGACATGGTGGTCGGCGGTGGTGTGAGCAACTTCAGCCACACGCAGGACTTCCGCCCGTACGCGGCGCAGTGGCAGGCATTTCTGCAGCGGGGTGGCGTGGTGATCGCCACCGACGCGTCCTATGGAGCGATCAACGGCGACTGGATCGGCGGCCTGGACCCCGCGTTCCGGACCAGCAGTGCGTTGTGCAGCGCGCACACAAGGCCCAGTCCCGAGACGGCGGCCGTCCATTTTGCCGCCGGTGACCCATTGCTGAGCGTGCCGGAGGACCTCCAGGCCGGCCTGACCGCCAAGACGAACTGGGCCCACCTGGACGGGCTGGGGCCAGGCTGGTCCGTCGCAGCCCGGTGTGTGGACGAGAAACCTGTCTTGGTGTACCGCCCCGTGGGCCAGGGCCTGCTGGTGATCACCAATTACCTGCGGTTCATGGGTTCGGGTGCTGCATCCACGGGTCTGCTGCACAATGCGCTGACCATGGCGCGTGCGCGCCAGCAGGGCCTGCAGCTGCTCCAGCTGACCTGGCCCCCGACCGTCTTGGGCCGCAACCAACTCAGCGTCCGCGTCGGCAACCTGCAGGACCACTCCGTCCGGATCGGCGCGGTGTGCGCGGTCTCCGGCGACGGGGCTCCGCCCCCGGCGCGTGTGGAACAGACGCTCGCAGCGCGGGCCGAAAGTGAGCTGGTGGTGGAGTACGACATGCCGGCGCGGGGCGAGCGGCCCGGCACGCTGGAGCTGATGCAGGACGGCCGGGTGGTCCTGACCATCCCGCGGCAGCTGGTCGTGCCGGAGCTGGTAACGGTCGGTGTGCGGTCGCGGCACCAGTATCCGCACTACGGTGCGGTCAACGCTCGCGTCACCCTGGCGCCGGACCTGGCCGCCGCGCTCGACGGGCTGCGCGTGGAGCTGCAACTGATCGGCCAGGAGGCCTCCAGCGCTCCGGTCGTCGTCACCGCCACGGGGCTGCAGCTGGAGCAGTCGATGCCGCTGGCCGGCCTGCCCCCCGGCAACTACCGGCTGGCCGCGTCACTGATCCAGGACTCCACAGCGCTCGGCCAGAACGACACGGCCGTCTGTCTGCATCCTGAGCCAATCGTCAGGTACAACCGCCAAGGGGTCTGTTACGTGCGGGGCGCGCCGTTCTTCCCGCTGGGGATGTACCATGTTGCGTGGAAAGCCACGCGCGAGCAGATGCTGCAGTGCGTGCAGGACCTGGCGGACGCGGGCTTCAACACGGTCCATACCAGCTGCACCGATCTGGAGGTCTACCAGGAGGTCCTGGACCGGGCCGAGGCGCTCGGGATCCATGTGATCACGGAAGGGCTGAGAGCTGACTCCCCTGGCCTGCGGCGCTTCATGAATCACCCGGCGGTGCTGGCCTGGAACTCGGGTGATGAACCGGACATTGCCAACGTGACTCCTGCGCAGGTGGGCCAGCAC
>DAISIS010000556.1:0-3792 GCA_036821925.1 Pirellulaceae bacterium | reverse complement strand
CGGCTGTCCCTGATGATCCACCACCACATTCTCCACCACCACCGGCGAGAACCACCCCAGGGATGCCCGCCGCGCCGTGACGCGCCCCTCGAAACCGGACGTCAGATAGGCCAGGACCGTCGGCCAGCACAGACGACTTCCGAGCAGCGCCGGGAGCAATCCACCCACCACCAGCAGCACAAACAACAGACAGATGCTCGCGCCCATCCGGCGCGCTGCACGACGGTTCTTCAGGCCCACGATCTTGAACAGCATGACACGCTCTGTAACACGGTTCGGAATCCTGCGGTCGGAGCGCACCGTACCCCCGTTCCGCTTGCGGCAGGTCGCGATTCTACTGGAGGAGCTGACGAACGACCTAGACACAGTGGGGAACTGGCGGAGAATGGGGAAGGCCACCCGCGCAATTCGTACGAGGCGATGAGGCGGGTGGGGTGGAAAGGGACCGCGATGCCAGCACACCAGACACCAGACCACCGACCGGTGGGACGCGGCGCCGGCTTTAATCCGGCCAATCGCTACGAGACGACGCGCGTCGAGCCGGACGTGGAGCAGCTTGCGTGGTGGGAAGAAACGCTGCCGGATGATGCGCCGGTGCCGACGCAGTTCCTGCCGGATCGGTCGCAGTCGATCATTGCCAGCAACGACAGTCCCGACGTTCCGTTCCATTACAGCGTCAATCCGTATCGGGGCTGTGAGCACGGTTGCGTGTACTGCTATGCACGGCCGACGCACGAGCAGTTGGGGATGAGCTCGGGACTGGATTTCGAGACGCGGATACTGGTCAAGTACGACGCAGCCCGCTTGCTGCGTCGGGAGCTGAATCGGCCCGGCTGGGCGGGGGAGACCATCGCCATGTCGGGTGTCACGGACTGCTACCAGCCGTGTGAGCGGCGTTTGCGGATCACGCGCAGCGTGCTGGAAGTGCTGTGCGAGGCGCGGCAGGCGACGGTGCTGGCGACCAAGAACGCGCTGTTGCTGCGCGACCTGGACCTGCTGGCTGAAATGGCGCGGCTCCGGCTGGTGCACGTCGCGTTGAGCATCACCTCGCTGGACGCTGGCCTGGCGCGGGTGTTAGAGCCGCGCACGTCAGCGCCTGCAGCGCGGTTGCGGGCGATCACCGCGCTGCGCGCGGCCGGGGTGCCGGCGAGCGTCCTGGTGTCGCCGGTCATTCCCGGCCTGACCGATCACGAAATGGCGGGCATCCTGGAGGCGTCCAGCCAGGCGGGGGCGTTGTCGGCGGGCTACACTCTGCTGCGGCTGCCCGAAGCGGTGGGGCCGCTCTTCCTGGACTGGCTCGATCACCACCGTCCGTTGGCGCGGCGCCGCGTGGAAGGGCTGATCCGTGCCACGCGTGGCGGTGCGCTGGACGACCGCCGGTTCGGCAGCCGGATGCGTGGTGAGGCGGCGTATGCGGCGGGGATGGCCGACACGTTTCGGGTGTTTGCCCGCCAGTACCAGCTGGACCGCCCCCTGCCGGAGCTGGACGTCTCGCTGTTCCGGCCGCCGCGGGACGCGGGGGGGCAGTTGCGTTTGTTTTGAGGCGTCAGCGCAAGAGCGAAGGGAGCGATTGTGAGCAAGTCACTGTTCGACGCTGCGGAAGCGGCCCATTTCCAGCAGGCGCAGCCCCTGGCGGCCCGCATGCGCCCCCAGACGCTTGACGAGTTCGTCGGCCAGCAGCATCTGCTGGGGGATGGGAAGCTGCTCCGGCGCCTGCTCAAAGCCGACCGGCTGGGGTCGGTGATCCTGTTCGGTCCGCCCGGCACGGGCAAGACGACCCTGGCCCGTCTGCTGGCGCGCGCGAGCAGCAGCGAGTTCCGGCAGATCAGTGCGGTGACCGAAGGGGTCAAGGAACTGCGCGAAATACTCCGCGCGGCCCGCGATCGCCTGGCCTCGGGCGGTGGCAAGACGCTGTTGTTTGTCGACGAGATTCACCGCTTCAACAAGGCCCAGCAGGACGCCCTGCTGCCCGACGTGGAAGAAGGGATCGTCACGCTGGTGGGGGCCACGACGGCGAACCCGTTCTTCTCGGTGATCAGCGCGCTGGTCAGTCGCAGCCAGATCTTCCAGTTCGAACCGTTGAACGTGGACGACATCAAGACGCTGCTCCGCCGCGCGCTGCGCGATCCGCAGCGGGGGTTGGGCCGGCACGACGTGCGGCTGACCGACGCAGCGCTCGAGTTCCTGGCCCAAGTCTGCGACGGCGATGCCCGCCGCGCTCTGTCCGCGCTGGAAATCGGCGTCATGTCCAGCGACGAGCGGCCGCTGGAATTCACCCGCGAGCTGGCCGAACAGTCGGTGCAGCGCAAAGCGGTCTCGTACGACGCCGACGGGGATGCCCACTACGATGCCGCCAGTGCATTGATTAAGAGTCTGCGCGGCAGCGACCCGGACGCCGCTCTGTACTGGCTCGCACGCATGCTCGAGGGGGGCGAGGACGTGCGATTCCTCTGCCGGCGGCTGATCATCCTGGCCAGCGAAGACATCGGCAACGCCGATCCCCACGCGCTGGTGCTGGCGGTCGCGGCCATGCAGGCCTGCGAGTTCGTGGGCCTGCCGGAATGCCAGCTCACGCTCGCCCAAGCCGTGACCTATCTGGCCTGCGCTCCGAAGTCGAACGCCTCCACCGTGGCCATTGGCCAGGCGCGGCGGGATGTGCGGGAGACCCGGCTGCTGCCTGTGCCGGTGCACCTGCGCGACGCCCACTACCGCGGCGCACAACAGCTGGGGCACGGCGCGGGATACGAGTACGCACATGATGCCGCAGACGGCGTCGCCGCGCAGGATTACCTGGGGGTGGACCGCACGTACTACCAGCCGGTCGACCGCGGGTTCGAAGCGGAGCTCGCGCGCCGGCTCGCACAGATTCGCGCGAAGCTCAAGGGGCAGTAAGGAGCGGGGCAGGGGGGCGTCTCCCGCGGCCCGCCGCCGTGACCGCCGCTCTCTGGCTCCCCCCGCATCGCAGATCGCGAATCGCAAATCACGAAAAAACGTGCCACATTGCTCTTTCTGCACTTGACACGTTCGCGTATGATTCCGCCCGCGCTAGATGGTGTTGCGGGCTACTAGAGGCCGAGAACGAGCGCCAGGATTGCGGCGACGATGCCCAGCAGTCCCAGGGCGATCCACCACAAGGATTTGCTCGACCAAACGCGGGTGTCTGACAACAAGTATTCGCCGCACTCCGGGCACTGATCCGCGTCCTCGTACACGTCCGCGCCGCAATGCGGGCAGACGACGGTGCCGGTGCTCCCGTCATCCAGATCGTCTTCGTCCGGATACTCGCGATCGTCGAGGCTATCGGATGCTTCATCCCAATCTGCGGCGGTCATCAGTCTGGCACGGTAACGGTGATGGAATACGGTATACGAACGGACAACACGATGAGGAGAGTTGTCAGTAGTATAGCAGTCGGCCGCGCGGCATGAAGCCGCTGCGGGGTCCGGCCGGGTTTTCGTCAAGGAGGGCGAAAGTGCAAACTCTCAAGACCGCGGTGGTTGTCGTCTTGCTGTTGGTGGTCTTCTACGGCGTGTACGAGATGCTCAGCCGTCCCCCCGACGCGCCGCCGGCGGAAGTGGCGCAGCTGGAGGACATGCAGTTCGATCCACCGGAAGTGCAGTTCGGCGATGCCCTGCACGATCCCCTGTCGGAACCTGCCGTGTCGGTGCCTCCCGTCACGACCAACGGGCCCGTTGAATCGCCCGTTCCGCCGCACAGCATGACCGCCGCCGACGCGCCGGGGGCGTCCACCGCCTATCCGGTCGCCGACGCGCCGGGCACGCCGGTGGCGCC
>DAISIS010000555.1:0-3799 GCA_036821925.1 Pirellulaceae bacterium | reverse complement strand
GTTGATGCCCTCCGCCCCCAGGGCGCTGAACATCTGGTTGGCGACACCGGTCTGGTGAGCCATCCCCAGGCCGACCACGGAGACCTTGGCCACCTGATCGTCGTGCGTCACTTCGCTGGCGCCGATAACGGCCGCCGCTTCCCGCACGGCCTGCAGGGCCGCCTCGAGTTCGCTGCTGGGCACCGTGAACGAGATGTCGGACTTCCCCTTCTCGCCGACGTTCTGCACGATCATGTCGACCGTGATCCGGCAATCGGCCAGCCGGGAGAAGATCTCCAGGCTCATGCCCGGCACATCGGGCACCCCGACGACGGTAATGCGGGCCTCGTTGGCGGTCATGGCAGCGCCGCAGACCGCCCGCTCAGCGGCTTCGGGTTCGGCCAGGATCATCGTGCCCGTGATGTCGCTCAGGCTGCTCCGCACGTGGATCGGGACCGCGTACTTCTTGGCGAATTCGATCGAGCGGTTGTGCATCACGCCGGCACCCAGGCTGGCCAGCTCCAGCATCTCGTCGTAGCTGATGCGCTGCACGCGGCGCGCTTCGGGCAGCACACGCGGGTCGGTCGTATAGACGCCATCCACATCGGTGTAGATCTCGCACTGATCGGCCTTGAGCACCGCGGCCAGGGCCACGGCCGTGGTGTCGCTCCCGCCGCGCCCCAGCGTCGTGATGTCGTGATGCTCGTCGATGCCCTGGAACCCCGCCGCGATCACGATGTAGCCGTCGTCCAGCAGTTTGCGCAAGCGCTGCGTGGCGATCGAGCGGATGCGAGCCTTTGTGTGCGTGGCGTCGGTGATGATCCCCATCTGGCCCCCGGTGAGGCTCATCGCCTTATAGCCCAGCGCGTCGATCGCCATGGCCATCAGCGCCACGCTGACCTGTTCGCCGGTCGACAACAGCATGTCCATCTCCCGCGCCGGCGGACGCCGGTTGACCTGGTGCGCCAAGTCCACCAGCACGTCGGTGTTCTGCCCCATGGCACTCACGACCATCACGACCTGGTTGTTCTCGCGCTGCGCCCGAATCGCCTTGCGCGCGGCCGCCAAAATCTTCTCGCTGTCCGCGACACTCGTCCCGCCGAATTTCTGCACGATGAGAGGCATAGACCGTTGCACCTTAAGCACCCAGAAAGTACGCCATCAGCTGCCAGCCCGGGTCAAACACCAGTGCCGACGCGGCAGCTGACGGCTCATCATACGTGGCGGCCCGGTCGGGTTGAATCCCGGTGCCGCACACGGCGAAGGGGACCGGACCGTGGCTGTGCGTCTTGGTGCGCACCGGCGTCGGGTGGTCGGGGGACACGAGCAGGCGATAGTCGCCGTACTGCCGCAGCGCCGCGTGCAGGGGCCCGACGATGTGCCGATCGATCTGCTCCAGGGCCAGCACCTTGCCCGCCGCATCCCCTTCGTGGGATGCTTCGTCCGTCGCCTCGACGTGCACGCACACCAGATCCGTTTCAGCCAGCGCCGCCACGGCGTGCGCGCCCTTGGCGGCATAATCGGTGTCCGTGTAGCCGGTCGCGCCCGGCACCTCGATCCGCGGCCAGCCGATGAGCGCGGCCAGGCCGCGCAGCAGATCGACGGCGGTGATCATGCTGCCCCGCTTGCCGTAGAGCTGCTCGAAGGGGGGCAGACTTGGCTTCCGGCCGATCCCCCACAACCAGACGTTCGTGGCCGGCAGCTGTCCCTGCTGCTGCCGTGCAGCGTTCACCGGGTGGTCCGCAAAGAGCTCGACAGTCCGGTTCATGACGTCGTTGAGCAAGTCGCTGCCGGGCCCGCGGGGATAGTCGTCCACGACGCTCTTGTCGGTCAGGTCGTGCGGAGGCGTGGTCCGCGTGTCGGCGCTGAACGGCGCGGGGCCCCCGTGCGCCCGGTACAGAAGCAGATTGCGATAACTCACCCCGGCGTGGAATTCCCAGGGCCCGGCGCCGCAGGCGCGCTGCGCGTCCTGCAGCAACTCTGTCCCTTCGGCCGTCGAGATGTGCCCGGCTGTGAAGTCCCGCATCTGCTGGTCGATGACCGTCACCAGGTTGCAGCGGATGGCCCAGTCGTCAGCGCCCAGTGCCAGGCCTTGCGCGGCTGCCTCGAGCGGCGCACGACCGGTGAAATTGGCCGCCGGATCGTAGCCCAACAGGCTCATCGTGGCGACGTCCGAGCCGGCTGGCAGGTGGGCGGGCACGTTGACCGCACGCCCCACCTGGCCCTGTGCGGCAACCGCGTCCATGGCGGGCACGCGGGCCGCTTCCAGCGGCGTCTTGCCACCCAGAGCGTCCTGTGGCTCGTCCGCGCATCCGTCGGGAATGACTATGGCGTATTTCATCTGGGTGCCCAATCGCTCATCTGGTTTCTGGCTCTACTCCCGCCCTGCGGCGCGGCCTGCCCCCCGGCCGTCAATCCAGCACACGCATCCGGACGCTGTCCCGCAACACGCACGGCAGGCGGTCGATCTCCTCCACCGCCGCCCGGGTCGCCCCTTCGGTCGTCATATGGGTCATAATCACCAACGGCACGGCCGACCCATCACTGTCGGGATCCGGTTCGTGCTGGATCATCGACGCGATCGACACGTCGTGCGCCCCCAGGACACCGGCAATGCGGGCCATGACGCCCGGGTGGTCCTCCACCGTGAACCGCAGGTAGAAACGCCCCTGCAAATGTGCGTGATCGCGGATGGCGACCCGCGCCCCGCGGCGCGACCACAATTCGAGTGTCTTGAAGGTGAGCGCGGTACGGCCCACCGCCGTGTCAATCATGTCGGCCACCACGGCCGAAGCCGTGGGCATCTGCCCGGCTCCCAGGCCGTGGAAAAACACGGGGCCGACCGCATCCCCCACTACGCTGATCGCATTGTACGCCTCCCGCACCTCGGCCAACGGCGACCCCAGGCGGATCAGAGTCGGCGCCACGTGCAGCTCCAGCACGCCATCGATGAGCTTCGCCACCGCCAACAGCTTGATGCGGTACCCGCCCAGCTCCCGGGCGTAACGGAGGTCGGCCGGGTTGAGCGTGTCGATCCCTTGCCGCGGAATGTCCTTCCAGTGCACCCGCGCGCCAAATGCCAGGTGCGCCAGGATCGCCAGCTTCTGCGCCGCGTCGGTCCCGTCGACGTCCATGGCCGGATTGGCTTCGGCAAACCCCATGCGCTGGGCAGCCGACACGGCCGCCTCGTACTCCATCCCCTCCTCCATCTTGGTCACGATGAAGTTGCTGGTGCCGTTGAGGATCCCTCGCAGCGACAGAATCTGATTGGCCGACAGGCACTGGCTGATGTTCGTGATGATCGGTATGCCCCCGGCCACCGACGCTTCGAAGGCGATGGATCGGCCCAGCTCGCGGGCCGTGTCGAAGAGCTCAGCGCCATGCTCGGCCAGCAACGCCTTGTTGGCCGTCACGATGTCCTTGCCGCTGCGCAACAGCTCGAGCACGATGGTGCGCGCCGGCTCGAGTCCGCCGATCAGTTCGGCAACCACCTTGATCTCGCGGTTCTGCGTGATCCGCGCCAGATCGTCCGAGAGCAGGCCGTCCGGCAGGTCCACGTTGCGCGGCCGGGTCACGTCGCGATCCACGACCGCCTCCAGCCACAGCGTTCGGCCCGCATGACGCGCTGTGCGGTCCCCATGGTCGAGCAACAGCCGCGCCACACCGGTGCCGATCGTTCCCAGCCCTACAATTGCTACCTTGGTCTTTTCCATGCCCGTCTGCCAGCAAGCAGCTCCGATGGTTCGTTCACGTCGTCCAGCGAACGTCACATGGTAATGGGTCGCAAGGCGACGTGGTAGGCGATAGGCGAGCGGGCCCG
>DAISIS010000554.1:0-3801 GCA_036821925.1 Pirellulaceae bacterium | reverse complement strand
AACCGGCGATGAAACAGGGAGCTGAACAGTTCGTCCGTTTTTCCCTTGACCGGTGTGAATGCACCGTCGTCAAACATCAGTTCGCCGACACGCATCGGCAGCTGGGCGTAGTCGGTCAAACGGATGCCCGCCTTCTCCGCGCCCAGATACATGACCATGATGCCCAACTGCAGCTGGGGCGCTGCTTTCTGCTGCATGCGGAAACAGGCTGTCAGCTGATCGCAGGTGTACTCGACCCAGGCGCGCAGCGTGTCGGTCAGGTGACGCTCTTTCACGGCGTCCAGTAGTTCGCTCCACTGAGACTCGCCAAACCCGGTCTGCTGCAGGAACTCCTGTTTGTGGTCCGGGCAGAAGCAGCCGCCGATCGCTCCGGGGCTGGTTGCCAGTCGGAAGTCGTCGTCGAGGAAGACGCGTTCGACCTGCATGTCTTGCAGTTGCCGCACGGCCTGGCAGTTTGCTTCAAAGGCGGGCGGGTGCAGCGAGGTGCCCGTGTGCGTGGAACCGTCGGGCCGCACGGCGCGCGGCCACTGGTCGGACCCCGTATCGGGATGGCCCAGCGGCACGTTGATCACGTGCGCTGCCAGCCCCCGCGCGCGAATCTTCGCCGACCACTTCTCGATCAGCGGCGGCGGGTCAATCCACTGACCGGCCCAGGAGCCGGTGAGCCACAGCTGGGTCACGCCGGCGTCGATGATGCTCTGGAACAGCTCCGGATCTTTCTCCAGAGCGCTGCACGAGGTGGAGAAATGGAACGCTCGCGGCGCCGCCGTGCCGGGCTGGCCGAACGTGTGGGCTGCGAAGCTGGCCGCACTCGCGGCCCCGCACACGCGGAGAAAGCTGCGTCTCGATATTCTCATGGTCATCGACTCACTCCAGGGTTAGGGCCGGCATGGCGCAGGAGCTCTCCGTACTCATGGAGAGGAGGCCTGCCGAATGTTGCCAGATACGTGTCGTCCATCCATGCTCCATAGCAGGTGATGTGCCTGATCCCCCGGTCGATATATGCCTGCAAGTCGTCGGCCACCACCTCCGGTCGCCACGGCAGTGCCACAGCTGGCCTCTTCCAGCTGCTGAATCTGGACACGTCCAGCCAGTATTCCAGGATCCTGGCGTCGGCGCTGCCAAAGAGCTCCAGATTGGCGTCGAGTTGGTCGAGTACCTGCCCGTGCGTGATCGTGTGTCCTTCCAGCCGTGCCGTGCGGTTGCTCAGCGGCTGCATGTGGGAGCGCTGGATCGGCGCGAATTCGAGGAAGATGCCGGGTTCCGGTTTGACGACGCGTGGTGGATCCGCCGTCGTGACGTACGCCAGGTGCGCCAGCTGCGCGTGAGGATGCTGTTGCCGCAAGGCCCGGATGATGTGATTCTCCAGGATCAGACTCTGATCACCGTCGGAGTAGCCGCGGCATTGCGGACAGCGGCACCTGCTCACAGCATCATCGGTCCAGAAGAAGTAACGGCCTGTGGTGGAGATCGGTTCGGCGGCATAGCGCAGGGCGTTTTCGGCGATGATCTCGAGCGCCTGCCGCGAATGCACGCAGCAGTTGTGGTCCCGGACCCGCTCCCCGGCGTCGTTCATCCGGAACATGGACGGGTCTCGATCGTACAGGTGACGCGGCAGCAGATCGGTCATCATGTGCAGCTCGTGTTCCACCTGCAGGTTGAGTGCCTGGCAGGTGGCCAGAAACTGCTGCCCGGCATCACGTGTCAGAAAGTCGCGCAGGTACCGTCGCATCGATCCGGGCCCGATTCCCAGCGTATTGAGCCCGGCGCTACTGGCCAGCTGCGGCCATTGTGGCAGCGAGATCAGGTCCGAGGCGAGCACGACAATGCCCCGGGTGGCGAGGAACCCGGCCGGCGGTTGTTCCCTGTCCGCTACCGGGTCGTCATTCTGCGGCTGGGTAGACGCCCGGCAGTGCGAGCCGGCGGTGGCGAGTGAGGCACCCAGCACCGCGCGCAGGCTACCGGTCAGAAAGTGTCGCCGTGTCGTGTAATGCACAAGGGGTGTCTCCTGGGGGGCAAAAGGATCGGGTTGCCAGGGCGGGACGACGGATGTCTCGCAGCCGGCGGCGGGTGGTTCGCGGGCCGCGCTACAACTCCCCGCGCGGCCCGAGCCTCGACGCCTGCATTGTGTCCACTTCTCTCCCGATCTGCAATCCGCGGCCCGCTACCGCAGGGGAGGCAGCGGGCTACAATGCGACGCGGGCCAGACGCCGATACTCAAAGAGGGGCACTCATGTCGTCGAGGCAGGACAGGTCGTCAGGGCGGGACGGGCCGAAGCGGATTACCATGGCGGAGCTGTGCCGCCGGTTGCGGCGGGTCTACGGACCCGTCACGTATCCCGCACCCATGCCCGTGCTCGACGAGTTGATCGCGACACTGCTCTCACAGAATACGACCGACGCCAACAGCACTGTGGCGTATGACCAGCTGGTCCGCCGGTTTCCCACGTGGGATGCGGTGCGCCGGGCGCGCGTCGCGACCATTGCCGAAGCGATTCGACCGGCCGGGCTCCAGCAGCAGAAGGCACAGAACATCAAAGGGCTGCTGCAGACGCTGGCGCAGCGGTGTGGCACCCTGTCGCTCGAGTTTCTGCGCGATCAGCCGCCGGCCGAGGCGCTGGCTTACCTGCGCAGCTTCCCGGGGGTCGGCCCCAAGACAGCCGCCTGCGTGCTGCTGTTCGCGTGCCGCCAGAGTGTGCTGCCGGTCGACACCCATGTCCATCGACTCAGCCTGCGCCTTGCGCTGGTGCCACCCGGCACTACCGCCGAGAAAGCGCACGATCTGCTTGCCCGCCTGGTCCCGGCGCGGCACGTGCTGGAATTCCACATCCTGCTGATCCGCCACGGCCGGCGCGTCTGCCATGCCCGCCAGCCACAGTGCCCGGCATGCCCACTGATCGACGCCTGCCCGGATGGGTTGCAGCGACTCGACGCGGGCACGTACGGCCGCGCACACGATGCGTTAAACGTACCGGCTGCGCCGACCTTACGGCCGGCCGCCGGCCGCGGCAGGCAGGCTTCCGCAATCCGGCACGGACTGCCTACCTTTGCCAGGGCGCAAACACAAACAAGGCACCTGCACTGACCAGTCCGAAGCCGATCAAATAATTCCACTTGAGCGGCTCTTTCAAGTAGGTCACGGAGAAGAGGCAGAAGACGCCCAGCGTAATGACTTCCTGGATTGTCTTCAGCTGGGCCGTACTGATTCCCGCATTGTGACCGATGCGATTGGCCGGCACCTGAAAACAGTACTCGACCAGCGCAATGAGCCAGCTGACAGAGATGGCCGCCCACAGCGTGGTTCCCTTGTACTTCAGGTGCCCGTACCAGGCGAAGGTCATGAAGACATTGGAGACGGTCAAGAGAAGTAATGTGGCGAGCCACATATAGTTGAGTCCGAAGAGCGGTAGGATCGACCGATGATGAGATTATTTGTGTGGAGTCTGCGTGGCCGACAAGAGCGGGACACCTTAAACCAAATCTGCTGCTGCGCGCCAAGACCAGTTTGCGCGGCGAACACCCTGCGCCGGCCGGGAGCCGGGGGTGGCGACTCCCCGCCTCGCGATCGTTTCGAGCACACTTCCCCCCGATTCCGGCGTCTCAGAGTAGACCGAAGAGACGGATTAGACAAGCTGGGAGCAACGCGGTGTGCGCCGTTCAGGTCTTGACATGTGGGTCGTCGCATGTCAAGCCCTGACTGATGGTACTGCAAGCGCCTCCCTGCTCTGTGGCCTTTCCAAGCCTGTGCCCGGGCGGCGTCACCAGACAACTGAGCTTTCACGGAGCCCTACTATGCGATTG